>NZ_CABSQO010000044.1:0-27749 GCF_902479755.1 uncultured Tissierella sp.
TATTTTGAGTTTACTAAGCAAAGCAGGAAAAAAATATATTTTTTATATTATTTTCTTTGCATTAATATTTAGTATAACCCCAAGTATGTCATTACTTTTAATGGAAAAAATAATTAACACACTACAATTATCAACACATGGGCTAAATTATATAATAAAACTACTAATTATATATATTTCTATTGATTTAGTAAATGGAATTTCATCGTTATTATCGAACTATTTTGAAAATATATTTCAAATGAAGATTTCATTAATAATCGATAGATCTATACTTGAAAAAACAAGGGAATTTTCATTAAAAGATTTCGAGGATTCTGAAACATATGATAGGATCCAAAGAGCATTAAGTGTCACTTCTTCACGTATATTTAATTTTTTTAAATCTTTTATTTCTATGTTTCAATTATTAATCAACATAATACTATTTAGTTTAATATTACTTTCTTGGAATTGGTGGATAGTACCATTAATATTACTTATTCCTTTAATTAATACAATTGTAACAGCATATTTTGGAAAAGTTTTCTTTAATATATATAAAGAAAGAGCACCAAAGGAGCGAAAACGTTGGTATTTTCAATATTTGTTAACTAAAGATTTTGCCTTTAAAGAAATTAAAATTTTTAATCTTAACAAGTATATAAGAGATAAATATAATGACTTAAGTGTTGAATTTTTTAAACAAGATAAAAAAATTACAGATAAAAGAATGATTTTCCAAATACTATTATTTTTTTTAGATCAATTAATTTCTTCATTTTTATTTGTTTTTATTATACTACAAACATTTTTAGGTAACATTTTACTTGGTCAATTAGTAAGTTATACACGAAGTATTTCAAATGTAAAGTCAAATACCCAAGGATTTTTATCTCAAATTAATTCAATTTATGAAAGTATGCTTTACATTGGACAGTATTTTGAATTTATAGATATGAAAAGTATGGATAAATATTTTAAAATTGAAGATAAGGAAGCTTTAAAAATGAATTTTAAAATTTCCAATATTAAAATTAGAAATTTATACTATAAATATAATGAAAATGACAAACCTGTTATAAATAATTTAAATTTAAATATTGAGAGTAACTCACTTATAGCTTTTATAGGGAGAAATGGTTCTGGGAAAAGCACTTTAGTAAAAATTCTTTCAACACTATATAAAGATTATCAAGGTGATATTTATATTGATAATTATAATCTTAAAGATTTAGATCAAGATGAAATTAAAAAAAGAATAGGAGTTTTATTTCAAGATTTTGTAAAATATGAGCTTACAGTTAGAGAAAATATAGCTTTTGGAGATTTAAGTAAAATGGAAAAATCAAAAGATATATTAGAATCGCTTAAAAAAACAGGAATGGATAATAGATTAAATGATATAGATGAACAATTAGGCTATTGGTTTGATGATGGAATACAATTATCTGGAGGTGAATGGCTAAAGATTGCATTAAGTAGAGCCTTTATAAGAGATGCAGATCTTTATTTATTAGATGAACCTAATTCTGCATTAGATTCTATCTCTGAAAAAATCATTCTGAAGTCTTTTAAATCACTAGTTAGAGATAAAATTGGAATAATTGTATCTCATAGAATAACAAGCATTAAAAATATTGTAGATAAAATAATTGTTTTTGATGAAGGTTCAATTGAAGCTATTGGTACTCATGAAGAGCTTTTAACTACTTCAAAAACATATAGAGAAATGTATTATAGTGAAATAGCCGAAGAATATTAAAACAATAAGGAGTTAACCATATGTTAAATTTATCAAGTTTAAAAGAAAACATTATAAATAAGTTAAATATGTCGGAAGAGTCAGTTGATACTTTTTTAGAACAAGTAAAAAAATATTTTTATTATATAAAAAAATGAGAATATAAATAAAAAATCACTAGAATCGTTGGAGATATTTGGAAAGGCAACTCTTTTTGAACAAATTTATTCTGAACAGAAATCTATCTTCTAAACACCACTTATGCTGTCATTTCCATCATCATTTTATTTCTATATTCAATTGGCGTAATGTAGCCTAAGGAGCCGTGGATCCTTAGATTATTATACCAATAAACATACTCCGCTAATTCTAACTGTAGTTGTTCCAAAGTCTCAAATCTATTTTGATATATAAATTCCATCTTCAATATCTTGTTTGTGGCTTCACTTACTGCATTGTCATAGGGATTGCATTTTCTACTTAAAGATCTTTATATATCAAAGGCTCCTAGAATATTGTCTATACTTATATTGTCGTACTCTCTTCCTCGATCTGAGTGAAATATTTTTATATCTTTTAAAGAATAACTACAACTTAACATAGTTAAACAGCCTGTATCCAGCACTTACAAGGGATCGAGGCTATTTTTTTCTTTAATTTTACTGCAGAATTCAGGATATAATTATAATTCAAAAAATCAATAAATGCAATTTGCTTCAATGAATTAAAGTTAATTAGGAAATTATTAATATTTTGCTATAATATTAGTAACGAAAGGGGTGCTTATATGATAAAGATACTTTTAGTAGAAGATGACGCTACCTTAGCCATGGGGATAGAATATACTTTGAAAAATGAAGGATATGTAGCAGATGTGGCAAATACATTTTCTAAAGGAAAAGAATTAGTAGATAAAATAGGCTATGATTTAATAATACTGGATATTGGATTACCAGATGGAAATGGTTTTGAACTATGTAAATATATAAGAAAAGATAAAACAACACCGGTTATATTTTTGACAGCTCAAGATGAAGAAGTCAATATAGTAATGGGATTAGATATTGGTGGAGATGACTATATAACTAAGCCATTTAGAATAAAGGAGCTGATTTCTAGAATTAAGGCAGTGCTTAGGAGGGCATCTAATGTCACTCAAAGGGATATTCTTATATCTGGAGATATTAGGTTGAATTTAATAGAATATAAGGCATATATCAAAGGAGAATTGATTCAACTAACCCCCTCAGAATATAAGCTGTTAAATATTCTAATGAATAATTCCCATCAAGTATTATCTAGGACAAAGATATTAGAAAGTCTATGGGATGTAGATGGAGAGTTTGTAGATGATAATTCATTATCAGTATATATAAGAAGACTTAGAGAAAAAATAGAAGAAGATTCATCTAATCCTGTATATATAAAAACTGTAAGAGGTGTCGGATATAGATGGGATGTAGATGTAAGGGGGTAGTATATGTTTCGGAATGAAGAGTTTAAATCTATGATATTGAAACTCATAATATTACAGATAGTATTTGCTGTGATAGGTTTTTTTGTTGTAAATATATTTATAGATAATATAAATAAGAAGATAATAGAAAGAGATATGGCTTTAGTTGGAAATATAATAAAAAATCATCCTGAATTAAAGGATGATATAATTCCCTATATAACTAAGGAAGTTTCAGAAGAAAATATACTAATTGGACAGGAAATATTAAAATTATATGGCTATTATGAGGAGTTAGATAAATCCTTTCAGCCCATATTAAAGGGTAACAAGATGCAAATACTTATATCTATAATAGTTCTTTCTTTTATAATTCCTCTAGGTTTTATGCTTAAGGGAGAATATAAGAAGATATATAAAAAAGTGCAAGATATATATACTGCATCGGAAAAAGTAGTAGAGGGGGATTTTGGAGTTTATTTAACTGAGGAAGGAGAAGGGGATTTTAATATACTAAACCATCAATTTAATCAAATGGCAAATAGACTAGAAAATAGTTTAAGTGTATTGAAAAGAGAAAAAGTATTCCTGAGAAATATGATATCAGATATCTCTCATCAGCTTAAAACACCATTGTCTTCTTTAATTGTAATAAATGATCTTCTATTAGAAGATAAAAATATGGATCTAAATATGAAGCAAAATTTCCTGGAAAAGGAAAAGTCTCAGTTAGAGAGGATGGAATGGCTTACAATCAATTTATTAAAGGTAGCTAGAATAGAAGCAGGAGCAATCGAGTTTAAGAAGGAAAAGGTTCTATTAAAAGATATACTCAATATAGCTTTATCTGCATTGAATCATAGACTAGAAAATCAGGCTTTAGAAATAGAAGGAGATGAAAATGCAAGTTTCTATGGAGATAAAGAGTGGACAGGGGAAGCTTTAATAAATATAATAAAGAACGCTATAGAGCATAGTAAAGGAAAGATTAATATTAGTCTAGAAGAGACACCATTATTTAGCAGCATTATTGTAAGGGACAACGGTGAAGGTATAGATGAAAAACATTTACCACATATATTTGAGAGATTCTATAAAGTAAGTTCTGAAGTTAAACCAGAAAGTATAGGGATAGGGCTGAATCTAGCAAAACTAATAGTAGAATCTCAAGGTGGTACTATTTCTGTAAAGAGTAAGAAAAATGAAGGAACAGAATTCACAATGACTTTTTTAAAAGGAGTAATTTAATCTTATAACGAATAGAAAAGTACTATTCTTGCTTTTCTTACTAAATTGTAATCCTTTTATTCATCAAGATGTAAGGTTGACATTATATAATATAGTTAGAAAAATGGATAGGAGGAAGTAAATATGGATGTAGTGAAGGTTGTTGATTTATGTAAATTCTACGGTACAGGAAATACCAAAGTAGAAGCTTTAAAAAACATTAATCTAACTATAAAGCAAGGAGAATTTGTAGCAGTAGTAGGAGCTAGTGGCTCTGGAAAATCTACATTATTACATCTGCTAGGGGGAGTAGATAAGCCAACAAGTGGAAAGGTTTATATAGATGGAGTAGATATATATGGTCTTTCAGAAAAGGAATTAGCCATATTTAGAAGAAGGAAGGTAGGATTTATTTTTCAATTTTATAATCTAGTCCCAGTTCTCACAGCAGAAGAAAATATGCTATTGCCTTTACTTTTAGATACAAAGAAAGTAAATAAAGATCATTTTGAAGAATTAGTAAATATTCTTGGATTGCAAGATAGAAGACATCATTTGCCAAATGAGCTTTCAGGAGGACAACAGCAAAGAGTTTCCATAGGCAGGGCTTTGGCCTATAGCCCATCCATAGTATTAGCAGATGAGCCTACAGGAAATTTAGATAGTAAAAATAGTAAGGAAATAATAGATTTACTTAAAATATCTGTAAGAAAATATAATCAAACATTAATACTCATTACACATGATTTAAATATTGCATCTCAAGCTGATAGGATAATAACTATAGGAGATGGTAATATCATAAAAGATGAGGTGATTAATAGTGAGATCCTATAAAGAAATCACCTACAGATATTTGAAAGGGCAGAGAAATAGGACACTCCTTACTATATTAGGAATAATTTTATCTGTAGCACTTGTTTCAGCAATAGGTACTATAATTGTATCTGCTAGAGGAGCATTGATTACAGAGGCAATAAGAGAAAATGGTTCTTATCATGCTAAATTTGCTGAAATGGATAAGGACAATATAAACAAGATGACTAATCATGTAGGAGTATCGGAAGTAGGGGTTGGCAAACTTGAAGGTGCAGCTATAGTCAAAGAGACTACAGAAGAAGAAAAGGAAGAGTATAGATGGGATATTCCATATAGATATATAGAGATAGAAGGACTTGAAGAAGAGGCTATAGAAATGCTCCCCTTTAATCTCAAGGAAGGAAGAATCCCCAAAGCTCCAGATGAAATAGCTATAGAGTATTGGATGGCTAGTTACTTTGATAAAGAGGTAAAACTAGGGGATAAGATAAAATTAACTATGGGTAATAGGATAATAGGGAATGATGAAGAAACTCAAGATGGGCAAATAGTTAGGAAAGAAACATTTGAGAAAACAGGAGAAAAGGAATATACAGTTGTAGGATTTATAAAACCTCAATATATTTGGAAGGGAAATTTAGTTACTAAAGGTATTACTGGACTAGATAGTAGAGTAGAAGAAGGGAACTACAATGCTTATATAAAAATTCCCAATATAAAAGACGCATACGAAAAAATAACATCAATTGCAAAGGATTTGGGAAAGACAGAAGAGGACTTTGAATATAACTATAGGGTATTAAGACTATATGCTGAGAGTATGAGTCAGACCTTTGATAGATCAATGGTAGTTCTTTTGATCTTTGTAGTAGGGTTGATTATAGTATCTACAATAGCGGTTATATACAATGCTTTTAATATTTCTGTATTAGAGAGAATAGCTCAATTTGGGTTACTTAGATCAGTTGGAGCCACTCCAAATCAAATTAGAGGAATAGTACTTAAGGAAGCTCTGATACTTAGCATAATAGGAATCCCTATTGGATTGTTCTCAGGAGTATTTGCCATGAGAGTAGTTTTATATATTATTAGCTTACTAAAATCAGATATATATCTTTTTAAAGATATGAAAATAACTATTTCAGGAGCTGTATTTTTAATTAGTACCATAACAGGATTGGTTACAGTATTTTTATCTGCCATAGGACCAGCAAGGCGAGCAGGAAAAGTATCAGCATTGGAAGCCGTTAGAAATACAGGAAGTTTTAAAAAAGAAAAATTTAAAAAAATACAGAATTCTATACTTGTCAGAAGAATCTTAGGAGTAGAAGGAGAAATTGCATATAAAAATCTAAGAAGAAATCGAAAGAGATTTATAATCACTGTATTTTCTATGGTTATAAGTATATCTTTATTTATTACGTTTTCTAGCTTCTCAGATTTTATGTTTAAGATGGGAATTGTAGAAAGTAAGGATATGGGGGATTTTTCCATTTACGGGGATATAGATGATAAATCAGAAGAAATATATACAGAGCTAAGGAATATAAAGGATATAAAAAGAGTATATAAAGTAAAATTTAATAACGGGGAGGCCTTAATTGAAGAAAGCAGAATCAGTAAAAAGATGATAGAAATGGCTCCGTTTTTATTTGAGAAGAAGAGAGATAACTTAATTAGGATAAATAATGTTCAAGTATCCACTATTGGAGATGAAAATTTTGAAACTTTAAAGGGACTCTTGAAAGAGGGAACTTTAGATGTAAATAGATTAAATAAAGAAAATGGAGTATTGATTATAAACAGTACCTATGCATATAATCAAAAAACAGATAGGAATTCTTTGATGGAAGGATATAAATTAAAGGTAGGAGATAAGATACCTTATACTTCCTATGATTTAAATAAAGAAAGAGTAGAACCTGTTTATAAAGAATTAACAGTAGTAGGAGTATTAGAAAAAGGCATATTAGATAAGGAATATAATCCAAATGGCAGTATAAATATAATAACTACAGAGTCAGTATTAGAGAATTTACTCAAGACAGATGATGAGGACTTTGATGATGCTGAGGTAGGAAGATATCGTACAAATATGTATATTGAAATGGCTGAAAATGGAAGTATTGAAAGTGTAAAAGCTTATTTAGATGACCTAGAGGAAGCAACACCAGGACTCCATTATATAGACTATGCAGAGTCGGCTAAGGAAAATAGGGTAGCAAGTATAATAGTAAGCATATTTTTATATGGCTTTGTGGCCATAATCACTTTAATCAGTTCTATAAATATAATAAATACCATAAGCACGAATATTATATTAAGAACTAAGGAAATTGCAATGATTAAGGCTGTAGGTATGACACAATCTGGAATTAAGAGAATGGTAGCACTTGAAAGTCTTTTTTATGGAATATATGCAGCAATATTTGGTGGAGTTATAGGTACAGGGCTGTCATATATATTATTTAATATATTGATGAAGATTCGAGAGTTTCAGTGGATTATACCATGGAAGAATATAGCCATTGCTTGTGTAGGGGCTACAATTATAGCTTTATTGTCAGGAGCATATCCCCTTAAGAGAATCAATGATAAAATTATAGTAGAGAGCATGAAAGCAGAAAATTAAAGTTTGGTATTGAAGCCTCATAGGATATTGCTTATAATTAAAAGTATAATAACTAATTGAGTAGAAAGGCTTTAAAATATGAAGGATCCATCATCTAATATATCAACAGTTTTGAAAAGAGTGAGATTTGAAAGAGGTTTGACATTAGAAGATACATCTAATTTGACTGGTGTAAGTAAGGCTATGCTTGGTCAGATTGAAAGAGGAGAATCAAACCCTACTATATCAATATTATGGAAGATATCTACTGGTCTAAGGATTTCATTTTCAGAGTTGCTAAGCAGTGAAACTAAGGATTATGAGCCAATATCCTTAGATGATTTAGAACCAGTATATGAATCTGATGGGAAAATGATGTTGTATGATGTATTTCCTTTTAATCCTATATCAGGGTTTGAGTATTTTTATATTAAGTTGCTTCCAGGAGCAAACCATGTGTCTACACCTCATGAGAATTCAATCAATGAATATATTGTTGTGACCAAAGGAACTCTTTTATTAACCGTAGATAATGAGAGATTTGAACTTAAAGCTCCATCTGCATTAGCCTTTAAAGCTAATGTAGAACATTCATATAGCAATCCATATGATACGGAAGTTATATTTCAGAATATAGTTAAGTATTAAATTTATTCAGAATGATTTAAATCATTCTGAATAAATTTTAAATATTAGGTATGTTATAACGCACATAGGATGTAAAAACATAAAATTTAGAATTAAATAAAAGGAGGGAGCATAGATATGGTTACAGAAAGGATTGAAATGGCAAGACAAAATTATATAAATTCTAAGCCAGCAATTTCTTATGAAAGAGCAAGAATTTGGACTGAATCACACAAAATGAATGAGGGTGAATCAATACCAATAAGAAGAGCTAAAGCTTTTAGAGATACTTGCGAACAAATAGCTACAAATATCTTTGAGGGTGAGCTTATCGTAGGTGCGATAGGTGAATTTAGGAAATGTGGAATTTTAACACCTGAATTCTCGTGGACTTGGGTAGATAAGGAAATGGATAGTTTTGATAAAAGAGTACAAGATCCTTATGTTATGACAGATGAGCAAAGGGCATATGTCAGAAAAGAAATATTTCCTTACTGGAAGGGAAAATCATTAGAAGAATCCTTCCTAGCACAATTGCCTAAAGAAACTGCAAAAGTTGTTGTTGATACAGGTATTGTAGATAATGATTCTAAATGGAGGCAAGCTGTTGGTGAGATAACATCAGATTATCAAGATGTTTTATTCAAAAAAGGTTTTGGTGGAATAATTAAAGAAGCTGAAGAAAATCTATTAAAACTGTCAGATACCTCCGCTGAAGATTTGAAGAAAAAAGATTTCTATAAATCTATAATTATTACATCAGAGGGAATTATAACACTTGCTAAAAGATACTCTCAAAAAGCAAAAGAGATGGCAATAGAAGAAAAGGATAAAATAAGAAAAAGAGAACTTTTAAATATTGCAGAAATATGCAATAAGGTACCAGAAAATCCTCCAACTACTTTTTATGAAGCTATTCAATTCATTTGGTTTACACAAGTAGGAGGCATAATATCTGAAAATCCATTGGCTCTTAATGTGGGAAGATTTGACCAGTTCATGTATCCCTATTATAAATCTGATATAGAGAAAGGGATCATGACTAAGGATCAGATTCAAGAACTAATTGAAGCATATTGGATAAAGCTTTCTGAATGGGTATGGACAATTTCAGCCAATACAGCGGAGTTTTTTGCTGGATACAATCAATTTCAAAACTTAACAATTGGCGGAAAAACAAGAGATGGAAAGGATGCTACTAATGATTTATCCTATATGAGTTTAAAGGCTACTGAAAGGATAAAGACTCACCAGCCTGGACTTAGTGTCAGAATTCATCAAGATTGCCCAAGTGAGTTTCTAGAAGCTGTAACCCATTTAGTAAGTAAAGGCACAGGATTTCCAGCTATTCATAGCGATAATGCAGGCTATCAAATGCTCATTAATGCTGGCTATGAGCCAGAAGATGCAAGAGATTGGAATAACTGCGGCTGTGTAGTTCCGCATTTCAGAAAAACAGGGGAATGGACATCAGCAGTTAATATTAATTTTACTGCGGCATTGGAATTTACATTAAATCAAGGGATAAGCAGGATTACTAAAGAGAAGATAGGATTAGATGAAAAGGACCCAAAAACATTTGGGACCTATGAAGAAGTGGAAACTGCTTTCTATAAGCAGTTTGACAACTTAATTAAACACTCAGTTATTGCAACTTTATTGGCACAAAAGCTTCATAAGGAAATGGTTCCAAGACCTTTCTTATCATCCTGTATAGAAGAATGTATACTGCAAGGCAAGGATTTAGTTGATGCAGGGGCAAAATATAATTTAGGACCGGTCCTTACTGGAATAGGTCTTGCAGTCACTTCTAATTCACTGGCTGTTATTAAGAAACTAGTATTTGAAGATAAGGTAACAACTATGGAAAATCTTATAAATGCACTTGATGCCAATTGGGAAGGCTATGATGATTTAAGAAAATTAGCCTTAGATGTTCCAAAGTATGGTAACGATATGGACTATGTAGACGATATAGCTATCAAGATGGCTAACCATTATTACAAGGAAGGACATAAATATAAAGATATAAATGGTAACAATTTTAACACAGCCTTTATGGGAATTTCTAATTATTTACCAACTGGTAAAGTTGTTGGGGCAACTCCATGTGGCAGAAAAGCTAAAGAACCGTTATCAGAAGGAGTATCACCATTTGCTGGGTCTGATACATCTACTCCATTGGCAGCTATGCGTTCTGCAGCAAAACTTAACCAAGATATTCACTCTGGTGGAACATTGTTGAATTTAAGATTAAATGAGGAACTGGTAAATACGAAAAGAGGTCAAAGTAATTTAGGAGCCATGATCCAGTCCTTTTTCTCCCTTGGAGCATTTCATGTTCAGTTTAATACAATATCTACTGAAATATTGCGCAAAGCTCAAGAAAGGCCAGAGGACTATAAAGACTTATTAGTTAGAGTTGCAGGATATAGTACACAATTTATCAATTTATCTAGGTCAATGCAAGATGCCATAATTGCAAGAACGGCCCATGAAAAATATTAGTTTGAGATGGACATATGTCTTTAATCCCAAGTTAGAGGTGAACCAAATGAATAATATTAGAGGATACTTTATGGAACCACAAAATTTTTCTGTGAATGATGGTAATGGAATCAGAACAGTAATTTTCTTTGCTGGTTGTCCTCTTAGGTGTAAATGGTGTGCTAATCCAGAAAGTCATGTTAATCTTAATAAGATTTCACAGGAAGAAGAGTTAATTCATTGCTATAGTGGTGAGGAAATATTAAATATTATAGAAAAACAAAGAATATTTTATAGATTCTCAGGTGGCGGAGTTACTTTTTCTGGTGGGGAAGCAACGCTTCAAGGAGATATGCTTAGAGAACTTGTATATAGGCTCTATGATAAAGCTATAGATTTAGCAGTTGAAACCTGTGGCTACTTTGACTTTGATGAAGTAAAAGATATATTAGAGAAGTTAAATTTGATATTTATAGATATTAAACATATGGATGACGAGAAACATAAATCTTTCACTGGAATTAGCAATAAAGAGATATTGAAAAATATAGGACGGTTAAAAGAGTTAAATGCAGATGTAGTAATACGTATACCGATAATAGATGGTGTAAATTCTGATAAAGATAATATAAGAAGAACAGCTATTTTCGTTAAAGATAGTATAAAAGAACCAAAGATAGAGTTTTTGCCATATCATTCATTTGGAGATATAAAATATGAAGCTCTTGGAAAGGAAAAGCCATCAAGAGATTTTAAAACTCCATCAGATGAATATTTAAATGAATTAAAAAAGATAGTAGAATATGAAGGGGTAGAAGTAGTTAGCTATAAGTAAAAAACTGGCAAATTTAATTTGCCAGTTTTTTATTACATATATCCTCTTTCATATTGTTGAGGATATTTTAAAGGAAGTCCATTTTCATAGGCCATATTCAATACAAAATGTGGATCACGAAGCAGACCTCTGCCTATAGCTACTAAGTCAGCCCTATTATTATATAGAATTTCTTCTATTTGGTCATATCCATTGATAAGTCCTACTGCAATTGTAGGTATATTACATTCTCTCCTTATGGTTTCAGCATGTAATACTTGATATCCTGGAAATATATCAAATTTAACGCTAATGAGTCCACCAGTACTTACATGGACCATATCTATATTATCTTTGATTTCATTGATAATTTTAACCATTTCTTCTTTATTGATTCCGCCTTCTGCATAATCATCGGCAGATACTCTAAGAAGAATTGGTTTTTCTTTAGGCCATACTTCTTTAACAGAAACTAATATCTCCTTTAAGAAGCGAGTTCGATTTTCTAGACTGCCACCATATTCATCAGTTCTCTTATTGGTAATAGGTGATAGAAACTCATGTATAAGATATCCATGGGCTCCGTGAATTTCTATGCTGTCAAAACCAGCTTCATCTGCACGTCTTGCAGCTTCTTTAAAGGCTAAAACCAATTCCTTGATTTCATCTATAGTTAATTCACGAGGTACTCTATATTCCTCACTAAACCTAATAGCTGAAGGAGCTACAATATATTCATCATTTGATGTGCATTTTCTTCCTGCATGGGCTAATTGTATTGCTATTTTACTATCGTGAGATTTTACTTTATCCACCAAGGATTTTAATCCTAGTATATGTTCGTCACTCCAGATGCCGAGGTCATTGCTAGATATTCTACCATTTGGAACAACACCAGTAGCTTCTACAATGATCAATCCAACACCGCCTATTGCCCTAGATACATAATGTACCTTGTGAAAATCCTTAACCATTCCATTTTCATCAGAGGAGTACATACACATTGGGGGCATTACTATCCGATTTTTTAACTCTAATCCTTTTAGATTATATGATGTTAAAGATTTCAAATATATCACCATCCTTAAAGATATACTTACCCATATTAAAGAAATTATAACCCCGAGTTGCTTAATGTCAATAATTTGTCAAAGGTATTAAGCTTTTCTATATTAGCTGCTAGTATTATACAAAAAAACAATTTGTATTAATAATTAATGTTTTGTATTATATGTAAGGATATTGAATAGTAAGCATATGAGAAATAAGGAAGTGGAAATATGTATAATTTTGATAGTATCACAAATAGATGCAAGACTAATTCATTAAAATGGGATGGATTAAAGGAGAAGTATGGAAGAGAAGATTTAATTCCTTTGTGGATCGCAGACATGGATTTTGAGGTTTCTCCTTCAATTGTGAAATCATTGCAGGAGAGAATCAAGCATCCCATTTATGGATATATGTATTGTTCTGATGATTATTATAAATCTATAATAAGATGGATGAAAAGAAGACATAGCTGGGAAGTGGAAAAGGAATGGATTGTATTTACTCCTGGAGTTGTTTCAGCCCTTAGTTATGCTATAAGAGCGTTCACTAAGCCAGAAGACAATATAATAGTACAAAGTCCCGTATATCATCCCTTTTATAGTACTATAGAAAATAACAAACGTAATGTAATTACAAATCCTTTAATTTATAAGAATGGTGCATATTATATGGATTATAAAGACTTGGAAAGAAAGATAGATTCTAAAACTAAGCTGCTATTGTTATGCAGCCCCCATAATCCTATAGGAAGAGTTTGGACTAAAGAAGAATTAAGTAAACTTGGTGAAGTTTGTTTAAGGAATAATATTATAATAATTTCAGACGAAGTTCATTTTGATTTAGTATATAGGGAACATACTCATACTGTAATGGCAAACGTTTCTCCAGAAATTAGAGACAATTGTATAATTTGTACATCACCAAGTAAGACCTTTAATATAGCTGGGTTACAAATTTCTAATATAATCATACCAAATAATAAATTGAGAAAAAAATATGATGAGGAGTTGAAGAAGGATCATATAGTAAGACCAAATATATTTGGACAAGGAGCTTTGATAGCTGCTTATGATGAATCAGAAGAATGGCTAGATTCTCTAATGAGGTATTTAGAAGAAAATAAAGATTTCTTTATTGATTTTATAGAGACACGAATTTCTAAACTAAAAGTAGTAAGACCTCAGAGCACCTACTTACTTTGGGTTGATTGTTCTGGATTAAATATGAATTCAGAAGAATTAAAGGAATTCTTTTTAAATAAATCTGGACTAGCATTAAATCATGGAGAGATATTCGGAGAAGAAGGAAAGTTGTTTCAAAGATTTAATATAGCTTGCCCCCGCACTGTTTTAGAAGAAGTATTGTTGAGGATAGAGAAAGCCGTAAAAGATGAAGTACTTTGATTAATGAATAATTAAATTAAGGAGGAAGAGAAATGAAATTTAAAAAGGTTTTAGTAGCATTATTAGTATTCATATTAGGAATTGGGGCTACTGCATGTAAAAGTGATAAAAGTATTCCAGCAGGACAAGCAGAAGGCAAAATAAAGTTAGTAGTAGGAACATCAGCATCTTATAAACCATGGGCTTTTCAGGAAAATGATGAAGTTAAAGGATTTGAGATGGATGTATGGAGAGAAATTGCAAATAGAAATAATTATGAATTAGAATTTAAACTTGGACAGTTTAGTGGATTGGTAGGGATGCTTGATGCTGGAGAAATAGATACAGTTGCACATCAAATGTCAATTACGAAGGAAAGAGAAGAGAAGTATAACTTTTCTACACCTTACGCATATAGCTATTATGATTTGTTTGTAGCAGAAAACAGCAATTATAAGAACAAAGAAGACTTAAGAGGTCAAAAAGTTGGTTGTTGGTTAGGTGGAAATGGAGAAGCAACTTTAAGACAAATAAATGAAGAACATAATTTAGGGTTTGATATTATAACTTTTGATGGAGCATCTATAGAGGAAGAGCTATCTATTGGAAGATTAGCAGCTTTATGGCAAGGAGAAATAAAAACAAAAACTATCATTCAAGAGAATAATTTAGATATTAGACAATTAAATGAAAAATTAGTTTATGAAGTAAATGCATATCCGTTTAGGAAAGACGATGCTGGACAAAAGCTTTCACAAGAAGTCTCAGAGGCATTAAACGCTATGAGAGAAGATGGAACATTGGAAGAATTATCTATGAAGTGGTTTGAAATTGATACTACAAAATCAGAAGAATAGGTGATACTTGTGAATTTTGATTTTGAATTTATGATTAGGATAATACCTATTATGCTTAAGTATAGTACTGTTACCATAAGGCTATCTTTTTTAGCAATATTATTAGGGTTTACAATATCATTCTTTATTGCCATAATTGTATATGCAAAAGTACCAATATTAAGCAAGGTTTTCAAAGTGTATATATCCTTTTTTAGAGGTACACCTTTGATGGCACAACTCTTCTGTTTTTACTTTGGCATACTACCTGTATTTTCAAAGTTGGTATTAAAGGTTTCATCTTTTCAAGCTGCCTTAATAATTTTAAGCTTGGCAAGCTCCGCTTATATGGCAGAATCCTTAAGAGCTGCTATTTCTTCTATACATAGAGGTCAAATGGAAGCAGCTCAATCTATAGGTATGACTTATATGCAAGCAATGTTTAGAATCATATTGCCACAGGCTATTAAGGTTGCGACTCCAACACTTTTTAGTAGCTTTATAAACATTATAAAGGATACTTCACTTGTTTTCGCAATAGGAGTTAAAGAAATGATGGCCACAGCACAATTAGAGGGTGCTTCAGGATATCGTTACCTAGAGGCATATGTATGTGTATTACTCGTATATTGGGGGATAACATCAATAATGGGATTTGTTCAAAGAAGAATAGAAGTAAGACTTGGGAAGTCAGTAGGTGAGATAAATTGATAAGGTTAAAGAATATTTACAAAACATTTGGGAGCCTCGAGGTACTAAAGGGTATAGATCTGGATATTAATCATGGTGAGGTCATATCTATTATTGGACCCTCAGGAACTGGTAAATCAACATTATTACGTTGTATAAATTGTTTAGAAATGGCTGATCAAGGAGAAATTCAAATAGAGGATTATTGTGTTAACATCAATAAGATAACAAAAGCAGATAAACAATGGATTAGACGTAATACTGGAATGGTATTTCAAGGATTCTATTTATTTAATAATAAAACTGTACTTCAAAATATTACTGAAGGCTTAATAGTAGTAAAGAAAATTAAAAAGAATGAGGCTGAAGAGAAGGCTTTTAAAATATTAGAACAAGTGGGTCTATTGGAAAAGAAAGATTGCTATCCTTCTAGTTTGTCTGGAGGGCAACAACAACGTGTTGCAATTGGCAGGGCTTTAGCCCTAGAACCTAAGATTCTTTTGTTTGATGAGCCTACGTCTGCATTAGACCCAGAGTTAGTGAATGAAGTATTAGTTTTAATAAAAGAGCTGGCAGGACAGAATCAGACTATGCTAATTGTTACACATGAAATTAATTTTGCAAGAAATGTATCTGATAGGGTGTGTTTTATGGACCAAGGAGTAATAGTAGAAGAAGGCCCTGCAAAAGAAGTAATTGATAATCCTAAAAATGAAAGGACTAAACAATTCCTAAACGCACTTAGATATCGAGAATAATAGTGATGTTAAAGCACATAAGGTTAACACAAAATAAACGGCGGAGAATTGATTCTCCGCCGTTTATTATATATCTAAAATGCCCAATTGCCATTTTCAAATACTTGTATTTTCTCCCCATCCTTAGTTTCTCCAAGGATATTCATATCTTTTGAACCTATCATAAAATCAACATGAGTAAGAGAGTTATTTACTCCGTGAGCTTCTAGCTCTTCATCTGTCATTTTCTCTCCGCCTGCTATGTTGGTAGGATAAGCTTTACCAAAAGCAAAGTGGCAGGAAGCATTTTCATCAAATAGAGTGTTTATAAAGATAATATTAGAATTGGATATTGGAGAGTCATAAGGAACTAAGGCGACTTCTCCTAAGTGTTTTGCACCTTCGTCAATATCCAATAGCATGCTTAGGGTTTCCTTACCAACCTTAGCGTCAAAATCAACTACCTTTCCATCCTTAAATGTAAGTTTAAATTCATCAATGGTATTCCCTGCATAGTTTAAAGGCTTTGTGCTGTATACTACACCATTTACACCAGTTTTGAGGGGCATAGTAAATACTTCTTCAGTAGGCATATTTGGAGCAAAATAAGTTTTTTTAGAATCTATTGCTCCACCACCAGCCCATATATGTCCTTCTGGCAATTCTACAATTAAATCTGTACCGTTAGATGAAGTATAATGTAAAGTTTTAAATTCTTTATTATTTAAGAAGTCAACTTTATCTTTTAAATTATCCATATGGTTTTCCCAAGCCCTAATAGGGTCTTCTAAATCCATACGAGTAGCATTAAATATAGCAGCCCATAATTTTTCTACAGCTTCTTCTTCAGTCACATCTGGAAATACCCTTTTTGCCCAAGACTTTGTAGGAATAGATATTACACACCAAGGGTTTATATCATTCATTGTATATTTTCTCCATTCCTTTAAAGCTATGGAAGAAGATTTATTATTTGCAGCTATTTTTTTAGGGTCGATTTCTTTAAGTAATTCAGGATCTTGAGCTGAGATAGAGAGGAAACCTGCACCTTTCTTAGCATAATCTTCTAAACCGTCAGCATACCACTTTGGAAAGCTTTCAAATACTTCCATAGGAGCATTTTCAAACTTTAATTTTGTAAGTACTTCATCATTCCAATTAACATGAACTTCACTAGCACCAAGCTCATAGGCATTTTCAGCCACAAGTCTTACAAAATAAGCACCTTCAATGGGAGCGTTAATAACTAAAGGTTGACCTGATTGGATGTTGATACCTACTTTAACACATAACTTTGCATACTCATTTAACATGGTTTCAAAACTTTTCAAGATATCACCTCTTTTATGTATTTATCTATAGTTTATAGGATATGGAAGAGTTTGTAAATATATGAATTTATTGAAGTTTCCCCAATAAGAAACCCCTCAATTATTTTCTATTGAGGGGTTTCTTACAGCTTATGGCATTCTTAGGACATGATTTAACGCAGTCATTGCATCTGATACATTCCATATCATTAGGTTTTTTATATGCTTCAACATTCATCTTACAAGTCTTGGTACAAATATCACAACTTATACATTTTTCTTTATCTACTTCAAGCTTATAGAAACTTATAGGATTAAATATAGAGTAAAAGGCCCCTAAAGGACATAAATACTTACAGAAAACTCTATATATAAAGATTGATAAAAGGATAATTGCTATAAGTATAGATAGTTTTAAAATAAATAAAGAGCCTAATCCGCTTCTAAGGCTGGGATTCAGTGATAAAAGAGGTATACCTCCAAAAAGAGTTCCAGATGGACAAATATATTTACAGAAATATGGATCACTGATGCCAAGTTCATCTTGAAAAACAAAGGGAAGTATTATAACAAATAAGAGTAGTACCACATATTTAAGATATTTTAATATATTATGAACTTTATCAGGAAGTTTAATTTTGGGAGAAGGTATTTTATGAAGTAAATCCTCTACAAATCCAAAGGGACAGAGCCAGCCGCATATAAACCTTCCAAATAATACTCCAAATAAAGACATAATACCTAACACATAGTATGAAAATTTATATTTCATACTTCCAATAACAGCCTGCATAGATCCAATAGGGCAGGAACCCAATGCTCCAGGACAAGAATAGCAGTTTAGTCCAGGGACACAAAATTTTTTTAGGTTTCCTTTATATAATTTTCCAGTGAAAAAGCCTTTTATATGTCCATTTGTAGCAATGGTACTTAATAATTGAACTATATGCCTATTTTTATTGTTATTAGCCAATTCCTATACACTCCAGACATATATTGATAGCTTTAGTAAGAACAGTGGCAACTTCTCCTTTTGAGATACCTACAATGATTAGCCCAATGCTACCAATTAATATGATATTACGTAATAAATTGTCTTTCATTTTTTCTCCTCCATTTAACTATATCTAGGAAGTCCTATTATTTTAATGATTCAAGAACTTCTAACATTATCTCTAGATATTCTTCTTTGCTTCGTGAACCCGTTATTACTTCGCCTACCACTTTTCCATCACTATCGACAAAGAAGGAAGTAGGTACTCCAGAGATACTGGATAATAGAGTGTTTTTCATATTGTCATCTGGGATTATACTTGTAAATGTAACTTTTGCATCTGCTACTATCTTTCTGGCTGCATCTTCATTTTCTGAGTTAGGGGTATCAGATATAATACCTAAAATTCCTATGCCTTTATCTTCTAATTCTTCATGTAAGGCAGTTAGATCTGGCATTTCTCTTATGCAAGGTCCACAGAATGTACCCCAAATATTTACCATAGTCAACTTTTTATCTTTGAACACTTCATGGGTGACATCATTGCCCTCTAAATCTTTAAGATTAAATTCAATTTTTTTCAGACCAGCTATAGATTCTTGAGGGGTCATAGGTTTATAAACTGTAAGACTCGATTTAACATTCTCTACATCATCAAATAAAGCCTTATATCCAACCTCAGCTTCTTCAGATAGCTCAGCCTCATCATAATCATTCTTGCAGAAATAAAAGACATAATCTGCAATAGTTGAGATTTTTTCATTATGAGTCATTCCAGTCAATTCAGCTATTTTATCTTCTGCTGGAAGTTTATCCTTTCTAAATACAACTATAGAAAAGATATCTTTAACCTGTGAAAAGATTTCAGAAAATCTTTTATTTTGTTCTTCCTGATCTTTAACGTTTTCAGCTACATCATAATATTCAGTTATTAATTCATTGGAGATAAATCCATATTTTCTACCAGTATATATAGGACTATTTTCATCTTCTTCATCTCCTAGACCATCAAGCATTAAATTATCATCATAGGTCTTCCATACATCAGATAATTTAAATTTCATCCCCATATCTTTGTATGCTCTATAGCCTTGTTCCTTTTCCTCTGCTGTTATGGTTAGTTCCTTCTTTCCGCATCCAATGGAGCTAAAGGCTATTAAACCAATCAATAAGAAAATTAAAATTCTGGATAAAGATTTTTTCACTAATAATACCTCCTTTTGTATTTATATAAATAGTTATATATAATATATCTATTTAAAAATTTGGTGATTATTAATGATATAGAAAAATAATTATATTGGGCATTTAATTGGACATAAAAAAACTCCCTTTTGGGAGTTTTTATATATGAATAGGTTTATCTATGGCACCGTGGGCAGCTTCCATCATAATCTCTGAAAGAGTGGGGTGAGGATGGATTGCCTTTGCAATATCATAGACTGTTCCTTCTATTTGCATAGCTACAACTGCTTCTGAAATCATATCTGTAGCATGTGATGCCATTATATGAGTTCCAAGAATTTCACCGTATTTTTTATCGGCTATTATTTTTACGAAACCTAAAGTTTCTCCTTCAGATAGAGCTTTTCCGTTAGCAGCTAATGGGAATTTGCTGGCTATAACATCATAACCCTGAGCTTTAGCTTCTTCTTCTGTAAGACCTACACTGGCTAATTCAGGGAAGGTGTAGATACAAGCAGGAACTATATTATAGTTTATTGTATTTTTTTTACCCATAATATTTTCTGCTGCTACAACTCCTTCAGCAGAAGCAACATGGGCTAAAGCAAACTTACCATTTAAATCACCAATAGCATATACTCCATCTACGCTGGTTTCCAGCTTTTCATTTGTTTCTACAAAACCTTTGGAATCCAGTTTTAAATTAAGTTTTTCTATTCCATTTAGCTGAGGTTTCAATCCTAAGGATACAAGATATTTATCTCCTTTGACTATTTTATCTTGACCTTTATGCTCAAATAAAACTCCATTTTCAGAGATAGACTTTAACTTTGTGTCAGTTAATATATTGATGCCTTCTCTTTTAAGATGCTTTTCTAAGGTTAGAGCCATTTCGGATTCTACAGAAGTTAGTATACGGCTAGACCTTTGAATTAGAGTTACCTTAGAACCTAGGGAGTTAAAGAGTGTGGCAAATTCAACAGCTATAACTCCGCCGCCAACGACTACCAACTCAGTTGGAATCTCTGAAAGACTTAATGCTCCTTTGCTATTTATAACTTTTCCAGACCTAACCATATCTTCTAATCCTTCTATTGAAGGGAAATTTTCTTTAGCTCCAGTAGCTATAATAAGATTTTTCCCCCAGAGAACTTCATCATTTATTCTAATTTCATTTCTGTTTAGTACAGTACCCATACCCTCGTAAAGGTCAATTTTATTCTTCTTAAAAAGAGTATATATTCCCGATACCAATTGATTTACAACTTTATCTTTTCTTTTTAGAAGTGAATGCCAATCTACTTTTATATTATCAGTATCAATTCCAACGATACCAAATTCCTCTCCTCTTAGTATATCCTTATAAAGCTTAGCTGTTTTCAACATTGTCTTAGTAGGTATACAACCCCAATTTAGACAAACGCCTCCTAATTTTTCTTTTTCAACTAAAGCTACCTTAGCCCCTAGTTGGGCTGCCTTTATGGCAGCCACATAACCCCCAGGGCCTCCACCCAAAACAACAAGATCATATTTATTCATATAATCACCTTTTACCTTTCTATGACTTCATCAGTAATATTTCAGGGTCAGATAATAGTTCTTTCAATAGATTTAGGAAACGTGCTCCGCTGGCACCGTCAATTATTCTATGATCATAGGATAAGGATAAAGGTAGCATATGAGCAATTACTATTTCATCATCCTTCACAATAGGCTTTTTAACAATTTTACCGATACCAAGTATTGCTGATTCTGGATAATTGATAATAGGAATACCAAATAATCCGCCAATAGAACCGTAATTAGTCACAGTAAAACTACTGCCCTTTAATTCATGGACTTCCATCTTGTTTTCTTTAGCCCTACTACTTAAGTCCTCGATTTCCTTAGCAATTTCTACTATGCTTTTTTTATCGGCGTCGCGAAGTACTGGAACCATAAGACCTCTATCGGTATCAGTAGCTATACCAATATGATAGAAATGTTTTAGAATAAGTTCTCCTCTTTCCTCATCAAAGGAAGAATTAAATTCAGGATACTGCTTTAAAACTGTAATAACTGCTTTAATAATAAATGGTAAATAGGTTAAATTAATATCTTCAGACTTAAATTTATCTTTATACTTAGATCTAAATTCAACTAGTTTGGAAACATCTATTTCATCCATTGCAGTTGTATGAGGTATTGTAAATCTAGATTTTACCATTTGCTCTGCAATAGTCTTTCTAATCCTTGTAAGCGGAATTCTTTCGATATTTTCTCTATTATCATATAGGATTTCCTGTATCTTAGGTTTTTCTTGTGCAGGATTAGATATAGATTCTCTAGCCTTTCTAATATCATCCTTCATCACTCGGCCATTTGGACCTGTGCCTTCTACTGTTGTAATATCAACACCTAAATCCTTAGCCATTGCACGTGCCACAGGAGTAGCTAATACTTTTTTCTTTTGAAGGGATTCTTTAGAAGTGGATATTGTTCCTTCAGTACTTGCTGGAATCAATTCAGAGGAAGCTATTACTTCACCTACGACACCAGCAGTTTCTTCTTCTACGATCTCTGGCTTTTCAACTACATCTAGAGAATCACCTTCAGTATCTATTACAATAAAAACTTGTTCTACTTCAATGGTATCTCCTTCTTGAAACTTCAATTCTAAAACTTTACCTGATCTTGGAGAAGGTATTTCTGTAGTAACCTTATCTGTTTCAACTTCGGCAACTGATTGACCTTCCTCTATATTTTCTCCTTCATGAACTAACCATTTCATAAGAGTACCTTCTCTTATACCTTCACCTATATCCGGGAATTCAAATTCAAATTTCATAATATACCTCCTCCACTAAAACTTAACTACATCTTCAATAGTTTTTGCAATTCTTTCAGGGGTTGGAATATAGTGTTTTTCTCCCCTTGGTAATGGAAATATAGTGTCAAATCCAGTGACACGAGTAGGTGGGGCTTCCAAATATAAAAAGGCCTTTTCATTGATAATAGATACAATCTCTGCCCCTGCTCCAAAGGACTTAGGTGCCTCATGAACTACTATAGCCCTTCCAGTTTTCTTAACAGATTCAATAAAACTGTCTCTATCCATCGGAGAAATAGTTCTTAAATCTATGATTTCAGGGTTGATTCCCTTTGATTTAACCATTTCACTGGCTTTCTGTACATCTCTTACCATAGCACCCCAAGTTATGATTGTGACATCTTCACCTTCCTCTACAACCTTTGCTTTTCCAATAGGAAGTACATAAGCTTCCTCAGGGATTTCCTGTTTAAATGCTCTGTATATTCTCTTTGGCTCTAAGAACAAAACAGGGTCAGGGTCTCTGATTGCTGCTATAAGAAGCCCCTTTGCATCATAAGGAGTGGAAGGAATAACTACTTTAAGTCCAGGTATATGGGCATAAAGGGCTTCCGTACTTTCAGAGTGATGTTCCAATGCCCTGATCCCTCCGCCATAAGGAGCACGAATTACCATAGGAAGAGTATATCTGCCTCTGCTGCGGTTACGCATTCTAGCAACATGGGAGATTATCTGGTTAAAAGCAGGGTAAGAAAATCCCATAAATTGAAGTTCCACAACAGGTTTTAGACCATTGATTGCCATACCTATGGCAGTTCCTACAATTGCAGATTCAGCAAGAGGAGCATCAAATGCTCTTTGGACTCCAAACTTCTCCTGTAGTCCAACAGTAGCTCTAAAAACTCCACCTTCAACACCTACGTCTTCACCGTAAACAACTACGGATGGATCATTTTCCATTTCATTCATCAATGCTTGATTTACTGCTTGAACTATATTTAATGTGTTAGCCATAATTATTTACCTCCTTCTAAAAAAGCTTTATAATCTTCTAATTGTTCCTCTAACTGCGGAGGCATAGTCTCATAGTGATATTTAAATATATCTTCAATTAAAGTATCAGATTTATTTTCAATTTCTTCGAAGGTAGACATAACATCAATTTCTAATTCTTTTTTAGTTTTTTCTTCCCATTCTTCCGTTAATATATTTTTATTCAATAAATATTTTTTAAATCTTAATATTGGGTCTTTTTTCCACCATTCTTGTACTTCTTCATCTTTTCTATATAAGGTAGGGTCATCAGAAGTAGTGTGAGCACCTAGACGATAGGTAAAGGCTTCTATTAGAGTAGGACCTTCACCGTTTCTTGCCCTGTCAATAGCTTCTTTTGTAGCGGAATACATAGCAAATATATCGTTGCCATCTACAACAATTCCTGGCATACCATAAGCAATAGCCTTTTGAGCTAAGGTTTTACTCATGGTTTGTTGTTTCCTAGAAACTGAAATAGCATATTGATTGTTTTGGATTACAAATACTACAGGAGCCTTAAATACAGCAGCAAAGTTTAGAGCCTCGTGGAAATCTCCATGGGAAGTACCACCATCTCCAACATAAGTGACTACTACATTTTTTTCTCCCTTAATATTGTTAGCCATTCCAATACCTGCTGCATGTTGGTACTGAGAAGCAATAGGCACAGATACAGGAAGCACCTTTACATCTTCAGGCATATAACTTCCCCATTCATTACCATACCAATATAGATAAATATTCTTGAGAGGAACCCCTCTTATTAACCAAGCACCTAATTCTCTAAATGCAGGAACTAACCAGTCTTCTTTTTCCATAGCATAGGCACTACCTACTTGCGCAGCCTCCTGACCTATATTAGGGGCATAGGTTAGCATTCTGCCTTGTCTTTGATAGGATAATGCTTTTTCATCTATAATACGTGAATATAACATAGTCTTGTAAAGATATAATAGTTCATCATTTGAGAGGGATGGAAGGTCTTCTTCTTTGAGAACCTCGCCGTTAACATTTAAAATACTATAATGCTTTTCTTCTAAAGGATTGTAATCTTCAAATCGCATAATTTTACCTCCTTATTTATAATAAATATATTGTACAAGCTAATTGATAATCATTATCATTTACATTATATATATTACCCAAATTTGATAGTTTAAACATAATAATACCCCGTATGGGTTGTATTATTTTAAGATGAACTTAGATGTAGAAAAATTCTTGAACAAAATTAAGTTTAAAGAAAGGATAGAAGAATAGAGCTAAAATAGTAGAAAGTAAATTAGGATTTAATTAATTTTCTATTACGATAATAATATACTATAGAGGTAATAAAAGCAGATAAAATTTTTATGAGAATATCTGTTGATGTATCTACAAGTCCGCCTTTAACCATATGTGATTTAAATAGAAAATCTCCCGCAAATTCGAACATTTCCCATAGTGTGCCTAAGGTGATTGAAAAGCAAAATGCAAATATTATAGTAAAAATAGTAAATCGGTTTTCACTAGTTTCCTTTTCTTTTTTAACAACACCTTTAATTAAATATAATGCAACAATAACTGCATAGCTGCCAAATAAAGCATGAAGAAATAAATCCCACCAAAAAAATTTTCTATAAAATTTTAGGATTTCTCCGAAGTATTGTGCAAATAAAATAAATGATAATGATATTAATTGAAAGTTGGGAGGTAATGCCAGATTCTTAATGTTAGCAATATATGTGATTATAAAAGGAAGTATAATACATACAATAGCAATGAGTGATATAGTAAGGTCTTTCCATTGTTTTGATACGATGTTAAAGATAGCGGTGGTTATTAATATTATTTCAAATAATGCAGCTATTCCAATGGATAGCTTGTTGTTTTTGTTATTCATAAAGGTTTCTTCCTTTCTATCTATTTTATGAGAGTATAGTAGTATAAAGAATTGGTTGTTAATTAGTTAATTATATCCTTTCCTTATTATGAAAAAATATAAATTAAAAACTCATTTTATTAATTAATAAGATAGATTTTTAAAGTTTTTTGATTTTGAGGTAGAATTTTAATCTACTTAGTATAGTAAAAAGATTATTTGAGAGTGGCATATTGTAACCTCGTTGTAAACATATGAATTATAATCCTTGCTATAATAAAAGCATCAAAATAAGTAAGGAGAAGATCATATGAAAAAAATATTATTATATGGAGTAGCTTTATCCTTATCTATATCTCTAATAGGGTGTACAGCTCCAAAAAATCAAGATAACTCAACGGGGAAAGTACAGAATCAAATAGAAGAACAAACCCCTGAAGATAAATTAGATAAAGAGGAAATAACAATAGATAAACAAGATAAGGAAGAAGTTACTAGATTAGTTGAAGAATTTGGAGGTAAACTTCAATCTGTATCGCTTTTATCGCCTAAGGAAGAATTAGAAAAGAGTATGAAGGAGAATTATAGAGGACTTGTATCGGAAGACCTTATGAATAAATGGTTAAATAATCCAGAGGATGCTCTGGGAAGATTTGTTTCAAGTCCGTGGCCAGATCGCATTGAAATTGAGAATGTAGAAAAGATATCAGATACAGAATATGAAGTTGAGGGAAATATCATAGAGATTACAAGTAGCGAAAATGATGAGCCAATTAGTCGAACAATTACTCTTACTGTTAGAAAAATAGATATAGTATGGTTAATTGATGACGTTGTATTAGGTGAATATAATAAGTAGAATGCATCCCAGCAATAGTAGTATTATAAATAAAAATTATTCAATTGATTATGAAAAGTAGGGTATATTAATCTATATACTATATCGGAGGGATGGAATCATGGCAGATTCAAAAAGCAACCTAAATAAGGTAACCCTTTGGACTAGGCAAGATATAAAGAGTCTTGACGAGATAAAGGAAAAAGGAAGATATAGAGTCAAAAGAAAATATATAGAACAACAATTTGAAGATATAGCAGAGTACTATATAAAGCTCTACCAGTGGTTTGTAGATAAGGCAGGTAAAATGGTTCCCAAGCCAGATGGTGTAGAATTTCCAGTCTGGTGTTCAATTAGTGAAGAAAATATGTTAAAGCCCATAGAAGGTACAGTAGTATATGTATTAGAGGTAGACGAAGCAGAAGTTATATACTTTGATGGAAGAAAGTGGGATTATGTATTGAACCATTTATATATTCCTAAAGACGAAGAAGATGAAAAGTCCTATATGAAAGATATGGAGAGAAAAGGGTTCAAGGATTCATTTTCTTTTATAGAAGGGAAATATGCAAATTTTCATCCTTTGGAAAAGAAGAAAGTAATGGAAAGCTGGATGAGAGTTTTTGAAATTGAAGATTGGAATATATTCGATGTTCAGGCTAATATATGGGAAGTAAGGGAAGACATGATCAAGGATATACTATATTGGAATGGAGAGATTTAGACTTAAATTATGGGGGATGCTTTAAGGCGTTCCCTAATTTTATAATGAATCTTAGAAAATACTTCTCAACTAGTTCTTTAGATAAAAAATTTTTACTTGTAAATTGCATAAAAGCCTCCTCCTCAATTTCATATCATTAATACTTACGAAATTGAGGAGGAGAGTGTGCAATAAAAAGAGGCGTTTCATATCTATTAAAGAAATTATGAAATAGGCCTTCTTTTAAATTCCGACAAATTATAACATTAAGGTAGCGAAATTTGTACAAATAAATATGTTGACAACAAATACCAAAATATGATTCACTGACATTAATAACTATAATTGTTAATTCAATAAATAAATTAAAGTGATACTGACTTTTATAAAATATTAGCTTCTGAATTAAAGATTAATTGATGCCCATACAAGGAATTCGTTTCCTTAATTTAATCATTGCACTTAAGATTAGTTGACATGATACTAATATTAGATAAAAGACCAGCTATTAAATGTCAAGAAATAATTTAATTTATTTTGCCTTGGTGATTA
>NZ_CABSQO010000045.1:0-27600 GCF_902479755.1 uncultured Tissierella sp.
TAATCACCAAGGCAAAATAAATTAAATTATTTCTTGACATTTAATAGCTGGTCTTACAAGTTTTTACCTATTATATTGTGTGAATGTAAGACTCTTGCTAGTTACTCACCTTATCTAATTTAATATAACCACCCCCATATCATTCATAAATACTTTTGAATTGTTATTAAAATTAGAATATATCGATTATTCTTATTTATTAAAATGCTATCACTATATATTTTTTTGTCAACCCATTGAGCCTATTTATTTTCATGCATTTTTCGACATTGTTTGTAGAATTTTATCAAATTCTTTATTTCATAATTGCCAAGTAATAAATTACAAAGGGTGATAAAAATATTG
Source organism: uncultured Tissierella sp. (assembly GCF_902479755.1). Classification (NCBI taxonomy): domain Bacteria; kingdom Bacillati; phylum Bacillota; class Tissierellia; order Tissierellales; family Tissierellaceae; genus Tissierella; species uncultured Tissierella sp. The sequence continues at coordinate 346 of NZ_CABSQO010000045.1, forward strand.
TTTTCATTAGAGGAAACGCGAGAATGAAAGCAACATAAACATTGAAGTGATATGGTTATTAAGAAAATTACAACCTGATTTTAAAACCATAGCCAACTTTAAAAAAATAAAAACAACCTAAAAGGTGATGACTTAGGAAAGCCAGAGTCTTTGAAGCATGAACTAACTGGATATCGGAGTCGTAGAATCGCAAGGGAACATAGATTGATTATAGTATTGATAGGGATAATATTTATATAGCTAATTGCAAGGGCATTTTAAAATCCCAGAGAATGTTTTCTCTGGGATTTTAATGTCTATCAAAGTTTTTTACTATATTATACCTCTAAAATAGTGGCCATTTGTTATACTTGTATCTTCTCTAAAGCTTTCTATAAATTCTCTTGCAGAATTATCATCTATTATACCCTTACTATAATCATAGAAAGCTCTCTGTATATTTCTAATATTCTTTGTCTCCATTGTAAAATCCAATCTTGCCATAGATACTCCACTATTGTAAATCTGCTTTAAGGTATCCAATACCATTAATGGAACAGAATTATAGATATTAGTAAATCCATCTCTTCTATCCATCTTAAATGTAATATTCATTCTATCTTTTAACCCATATCCATTCGCATACTGGCAACTTCCACAGGCCTTATCATTTTTACATCCTTTAACTAAGGACATAGGACAATGCTTTGTAACCATAACTGGCAGGTAGCCATAGACAATAGTCTCTGTAAAGGCATCTGAATGTTCGTTAATCTTCTTAATTTGATTTAGATTTAGTTCAGGTGACAGTGTTACACTTCCCAGTCCAATATTTTTAAGATATTCTAAGGAATAGCTATTAAATATATTTAACCCAATATCTCCATGAATGTTTAAATCAAATCTATCCTGCATATATTTTAGACTTCCAAGATTTGATACAGAAATGCCATTGATATTTTTCTTTATAGGACTAATTAATTCTCCTAATTTATCTAAGTCCTTCTGATATAATATCTTATCTGTCCAGATATATACTTCTTTACCTTGATTTAGTACTTTATTAGCTGCTTTTTCCAAACCATCATAAAATCCTAAATACACTCTATCTAATTTTTCTAAATCTAAATCATTAAATTGTTCAATGTCATTAACTCTTACGCTGATTTTATTATCAGGCTTCATGTTCTTTCCTTGATACTTAAAATAGCTTTTCTTTTTAATATTATATTCCTTTTCGTCTATAGGCTTTCTATGATTTATATTTTCTACTATCCTATCTAGTTTTTCGATTGCTTCTCTCCTTAGGAGATTTAAGATAGATACTGGTAGATATGCTCCTTCATCAAGATTAATATTTATATTGTTTAGAATATAAGTGGTATCCCCTAATTTCGATAATTGTTCTATTACCTTTTCCTTCGTAAGAGATACCCTTTCAGACTTTTCTACTTTCCCTTCCCCAAGTGCAGTAACCATATTGCCCCTATACATAATCATTAGCTTAGGATTATCACCGATATTTATATTTATCTCCATATCTATAGGCCTTTTTATTTTTTCCTGTTGGTAACTTGCCTTAGCACTATTTAATAAATTGATGCTAGAAGTTTTATATACTAAAGAGTCATTTAATATATAACCAGGCTTTTCTAATTTCATTGTTGTTCCCTTTTTACCATAAAATGGAGCCTTTATGCCTTTATATTCACCATTTCCAGTTACAAACTCTAAGCCATCGCCTTCATTTACATCCTCTTCAAACAGTATAAATACATTATATTTATCTGCTCTTGTAACCTTCCCTACTAAAATTCCTCTATTATCAGGCCTTTCTATGGTAATGAAGTCTCTTCCAAAATCTCCAAAGGTCAAGCCTTTAGTAAATCCTCTATTAAATATTTGTTCTACATCTTTTTTATCTTCTGGTTTTAAGTTTTTAGTGCCTTCATCTAAGGCCTTTCTATAGTTTTTCACTACAGTAGCTACATACTCAGGTCTCTTCATTCTTCCTTCTATCTTTAATGATATAATTCCACTTTCTATTATTTCTTCAAGATTTTCTAATGTATTTAAATCTCTAGGACTAAGTATATGTTTCTTATCCCAATCTCTAATAGTATTTCCATTTTTATCAATTAATGAAGATGGCATTCTACAAGGCTGTGCACATTTACCCCTATTTCCGCTTCTTCCTCCAATTAAGCTGCTCATTAGACATTGCCCAGAATAACAAACACAAAGAGCCCCATGAATAAATGCCTCTAACTCAATGGGGGTATTGTTATGAATATATTTTATTTCATCTATAGGGGTTTCGCGAGCTAGTACAACTCTAGTAAATCCCATGTCATAAACAAACTCTGCTCCAGGCAAATTATTTATTGTCATTTGTGTGCTTCCGTGGATATCTAAGCTAGGAAAAAATTCTCTTATAAGATTGGCTAAGCCTAAATCTTGTACAATTATACCATCTACGTCTATTTCATAGAGAAATTTAATATAGTCTATTACATTTTCCATCTCAGAATTATCAACTAAAATGTTGGCAGTTATATATACCTTAACATCTCTTAAATGAGCATAATCAACAGCCTCTTTTAGCTCATCAAAATCAAAGTTAGAAGCATATTGCCTAGCATTAAAGAGCTTTCCTCCTAAATAAACTGCATTGGCCCCATTTTGTATAGCAGCATAAAGGGATTCCATACTGCCTACCGGAGCGAGTAATTCAATATTATTATTCACAGATTCTAAACTTCCTCCTTGACAAATATATTTTTCTTATCATCTAATAACTTTAGAACTTCTACTAATTCTTTCTTAGTTTCAATTAATTCAATTTGGTTATCAAATACTTTATCCTGTAAAGATCTTATCATTTTCTGACTTTCCACTAATTCTTTTTCTTTTATCTCTAGAGCTTGCTCATATTTCTTTATTTCCTTAGTTGCATTTTCAGTTTCAATTTTAGCATGCAAAAGCTCATCCTTATACTGGAAATATTGTGCTTCCAAGCTCTGAATAGTAGATTTTGCCTTTTCTAATTCGGAGATTACATTTCCATATTTCTCCATTGGGTCTTTAGATTGATTCTCCAGTTGTTCTAATCTTGCTTTAGTTTTAAAGAATTCATCTGCAATATTTAAGGCTGCCAATGTAGCCGAACTAGTCTGACAAAGTCTATCATTTTTACTTGCTAATTCTCTTATCCTCTTATCAACATAGCGGGCTAGAGATCTAACGTAGTCTTCATTATCAGTTGTTCCCACTACTGTAAAGTTACGACCATCTATTAATATATTTATTTTTCTTTTTTCCGTCATAACTATACCACTCCTTTATAGTTTATAATTAATATATTCGACACTCTTATTGATTCTCCTTCTTTTTTGGGAAAAAAGAGTAGAAATTTCTACTCTTTTTATGATCTAAGCTTAGCATCAAAGGATTTTTCTAAGTCTTCTATGATAGCTTGTTGAATACTATTTACTTCATCATCTCTAAGTGTTCTATCATAAGATCTATAGGTAATAGAATATGCCACACTTTTCATCCCCTCTGGAATTTGATTTCCAGTATATATATCAAATAGTTCAATTTTTTCTATTAATCCCTCTCCATGTCTAGAGATTATCTTTTGAATATCTCCAACCAATATATCTTCTTTAACCACTAATGCTAAATCTCTAAGCATTGAAGGATATTTTGGCAATGGTTTATATTTAACCTCTAAATTTGTTAGTTCAACTATTTTGTTAAAATCCAACTGTCCAACATATATTCTATCTTTTATGTCGTAGTTTTCAGCAACATCTACATGGATCTCTCCTAAGATACCAATTTCTTCGCCATTTAACATAAGTTTCGCTGTTCTACCTGGGTGGAATGTAGGATCATTTTCTTCTCTAATATATTCTATATCTCTTATCCCAAGCCTGCCTAAAGTCTTATCTATAACTTCCTTTAGATAGTAAAAATCCTTATTTCCATAGACACCTAAACATAAAATCTTCTTTTCCTCTGGTAATTCTACTATAGGAAATTCTTTTGCAATAAATGTATTTCCTATTTCATATACAGAACATTCTTCAACACCACGATTATAGTTTCTACTAAGTAATTCTAGCATATTAGGTATAAGAGTGGTTCTCATTATACTATAATCTTCTCCTAAAGGGTTGATAAGTCTTATATAATCTCTTAAAGAACTATCTTGTGAAACATTTATCTTATCATAAGCTTTAGGGCTAATGAATGAATAAGTCATTACTTCGTTTAATCCAAGTCCCTGTAATATAGCCTTAGTTCTATCCTCAATTCTTCTAGATCTTGGTTTTTCACCTCTAGTTAATACACCTACTAAAGGCTTACTCTCTATATTGTGAAATCCATAAATTCTACCAATTTCTTCAATTAAATCTACTTCTCTTTCAAGGTCTAGTCTAAAGGTTGGTATCCTTACAGAAATTAATTCTCCTTCAAGTTTAGATTCAAGTCCTAACCCATTTAAGTAAGAAATCATGGTTTCTACAGGAATATCTATTCCTAAAAGTTTATTTACTCTAGCTGGTCTTAAAGCTATTGTACTTTCCTCTTTCACCTTTTTATATACATCTATATTTCCTTTAACAACTATACCCGCTCCTATTTCTTCTATTAATTGACATACTCTTTCTACAGCAGTTTGACTTAAGTTTGAATCTATTCCCTTTTCAAATCTTGTTGATGCTTCTGTTCTTAATCCGAATCTCTTCGATGTAAGCCTTACACTCTTGCCATTAAAATTTGCACCCTCTAGAAGGACATATTTAGTACTACTTGTAATCTCAGTATCAAATCCCCCCATAACTCCAGCTATACCGATAGGTTTTGTAGCATCTGCAATAACTAAATCAGATGAACTCAGATTTCTCTCTACTTCATCTAAGGTAAGTATTTTTTCTCCTTCTAGGGCTTCCCTTACAATAATTTTTCTGCCTTCAACTTTCTCTAAATCAAATGCATGTAATGGCTCGCCATATTCTAACATTACAAAATTTGTTATATCTACTATATTATTTATAGGTCTTACTCCCGCCTCCATAAGCCTAGTTTGCATCCAAAGTGGTGATACTCCTATCTTTACATCCTTTATTACTCGAGCATAGTATCTATTACAATTATCAGACGGTACATCAATAGAATCTAAATAATTCTTTATATCTTCAACTTCATTTTTTATACTGATTTGAGGTTCTTTAAGATTTATATTAAAAGTAGCTGCTGTCTCTCTGGCCATACCAATAATACTTAAACAATCTGGTCTATTTGGAGTAATTTCAAACTCTATAACTTCATTATCTAGTCCCATTATATCAACTATAGATATTCCCAATGGATATTCCTTATCTAATATAAATATACCATCTTTCATTTCCTTTGGTATAACATTATCACTATACCCTAACTCCTTTAATGAGCATAACATTCCATAGGAGTCTATTCCTCTAAAGTTAGTTTTTTCTATTATAATATCTCCTGGTAACTTAGAGCCTAGTACTGCCACAGGGATATAATCCCCTACACTCAGATTCGTAGCTCCTGTTACAATCTGTAAAGTCTCACTACCTATGTCTACTTTACAGATTGAAAGTTTATCTGCATCTGGATGTTTCTCTATATCAATAATCTTTCCTACAACAACATTTTCCACACCTTTATTCAATGCTATGATTGACTCTACATGTGATCCAGACAGAGTAAGTCCATCTGCTAAAATCCTAGCATCTTTATCCGTTTCAATATAATCCTTTAACCATTTTACAGGTAATAGCATCTTTCCACTCCCTTTTCTATCTAGAATTGTTCCAAAAATCTATTGTCATTTTCAAATAATAGTCTAATATCAGTAATGCCATATTTAACCATTGTAATCCTGTCTATCCCCATACCAAAGGCAAATCCACTATATTTCTCAGGATCAATTCCACAGTTTTCTAGGACCTTAGGATGCACCATACCACAACCTAATAATTCCATACTCCAGCCAGTTCCATTACAAGAGTCACAGCCTTTACCCATACATTTAAAGCAAGTCACATCTACTTCTCCACTGGGTTCTGTAAAAGGAAAATAGTGAGGTCTAAATCTAGTTTCCATGTCTTTGCCAAATAATTCTTTAATAAATACATCTATAGTATGAATTAAGTTAGCCATTGTTATATTTTCATCAACAACCAAACCTTCTAATTGATGAAACATAGGCGAGTGTGTATCGTCTACATCATCAAATCTGAAAGTTCTACCAGCAGATACGATTCTAAGAGGTGCCCCCATCTCCTTCATTGCTCTTATTTGTACCGGAGAAGTTTGAGTTCTAAGTAAAATATCTTCCGTTATATAAAAAGTATCTGATAAGTCCCTAGATGGATGATTTTCTGGAGAATTCAGTGCATCAAAGTTATTTTCAACGGTTTCAATCTCTGGCCCAGTTACTACAGAAAAACCCATACTTATGAATAAATCTTCTAACTCTTCAATTGTTGCTAAAAGTGGATGTCTATGACCTAATTTTTCTTTATTAGTGCTCATAGTTATATCTATCTTTTCTTTGCTCATTTTAGTTTTTTTCATTTCTTCAGTAAGTTTTTCCTTCATTGAAGAAATAGCATCTTCTAGTTCATCTCTGACTTCATTAGCAATTTGCCCAACTATAGGTCTTTCTTCTGCTATTAATTTCCCCATATCTCTTAATACAGATGTTAGTTCTCCTTTTTTCCCTAAAAACTTCACTCTTAATTGTTCTATTTCATCTAAGCCCGCTACTTCATTAATACTGCTCAGTGCAATTTCTTTAATTTCTAGCAATTTCTCTCTCATATTTTCCTTCATAATTCTACTCCTTTGCCATAGTATAAAAAACAAGACCTTTTCCAAAGAATAAAGGTCAAAATTTCAAAGTATTTACTCAATTATAGCATCTAGAATTTCAAAACTCAAGAAGTATTAGCTTCTCTGCTTCATTACTTCATACATTATAATCGAAGCTGCTACGCCTGCATTTAAGGACTCAGCTTTTCCAGGCATAGGTATCTTTATTAGCTTATCAGATAAAGAAAATATTTCTTTCCTAACTCCATTTGATTCATTGCCGATGATTAAAACAAACCCTTCCTGAAAATCAGCTTCATATATTGGTATACTTCCAGTTAGAGCTGTTGAATATACCCCTATATTCATATCTTTCAAATTTTTTAACTCATGAATTCCATCTGAAATATAGTATAATGGGACTCTAAAAATTGATCCCATTGTAGCCCTAACAACCTTAGGATTATAAGGGTCTACACATCCCTCTGTAATTATTATACCATCTGCATTAAAAGCATCTGCTGTCCTAATTATAGTCCCCATGTTTCCTGGGTCTTGCACTCCATCTAAGAATAATAAAAAAGGCCTTTCTTTCTTATACATTTCATTCAGATTTTCATATTCCAACTTTGCAATCCCTAATATTCCTTGTGGATTTTCAGTATCTGAAATTTCTTTAAAAATATTATTCGGCACATAGATAGTATTATCTAAATCCTTTATCCTCTCAAAAAAATCCTCTCCATCTTTAGTCTTTAGAAGCTGATCCGTATATATAATGTTTCTAACTGGATAGCTATTATCTATTGCTTCTTCAATCATCTTTATGCCTTCGATAATAAAAGCTTTATTTTTAATTCTTCCTTTTTTTCTATATAAAGTTTTTATTTCCTTAATCACTGGATTCTTGATACTAGTGATCTCTATCATATTATTCACCAGCTTTTTGTTCCACTCTCTTAATATCATTAGTGCTTCCTATCACTACTAGAATATCATCTTTTTCAATTACCACTTCTCCATTTGGTGAAACACTAATACTATTTCCTCTCTTTATAGCCATTACATTTATTCCATACTTTGTAGATAATCTTAGCTGACCCAAAGATTTTTCTTCCCATTCCTTAAGAGCAGTAATTTCCAAAATACTATAGTCTGGTGATAATTCAATAAAATCCAGTATATTAGTAGAAGCTAAGTTATGAGCTACCCTAATCCCCATATCTCTTTCCGGAAATATTACCTTATCAGCTCCTATTTTAGTAAGCACTTTTCCATGGATATCTGATAAAGCTTTTGCTATTACCCTTTTAATTCCTAATTCCTTAACAACTAATGTTGCCATTATTGATGCCTCAATATCAGAACCAATAGCCACAACGGCAACGTCAAAATTTCGTAATCCTAAATCCTTTAATACTGTTTCATCCATTACATCTGCTTGAACAGCATGAGTCACTTCATCAGATATTTCATTAATTCTTTCCTCAGAAATATCAATTGCTAAGACTTCATTACCTAAGCTGTATAAAGTTCTAGCAACAGCCGCACCAAATCTTCCACATCCAATAACCGCAAATGATTTCATTTTTATAACTCCCCTCTATCCTACCATAATATTTCCTTCTGAATATCTAAAATTACCAGCCTTACTTTTTCTAGCAAAAACATATGCCATAGTTAAAGGTCCAACCCTACCTATATACATAGTTAATATTATCATAACCTTACCAAAATCAGTAAGATTTGGTGTAAGTCCTCTTGTTAAGCCTACAGTTGCAAACGCTGACGTAGTCTCAAATAATACATCTAAAAAATTCGCTGGTTCTGTTACTGTTAAGATAAATGATACTCCAAGTATTAAAATCATTCCTACAGTAGATATGGCCAAGGACCTATTGATGACATCATAAGATATCCTCTTTCTAAATGCTACGATGTCTTTATTCCCTTTTATTACTCCAATAGTGGTTAATATAAGAGTACCAAAAGTTGTAGTCTTTATACCACCTCCTGTAGAACCAGGAGAACCTCCTATAAACATTAATATTATCATAAGAAATACAGTTGTATCATAAAGTCCTGCTAGATTAACAGAGTAATATCCAGCCGTCCTAGGAACTACAGATTGAAAAAATGATGCAATAAGCTTTTCAAAAATATTCAAGGGTTTTAAAGTAAGAGGATTATTATACTCTATTAGAAGAATTATTATCATTCCTACCAAGAGTAGAACTCCAGTAATAGATAAAACTAACTTTGAATGCAGGCTAAGCTTTTTAAAGCTCCTATTTCTGGAGATATCTATATATACATAAAAGCCAAGACCCCCTAGTATTATTAAAGCTGATATAGTCATGTTTATGGTAAAGTCTCCTACAAATGGTGCTATACTGTCTCCTGTGAGGTCGAATCCAGCATTACAAAAAGCAGATATAGCATGAAATATTGAAAACCAAATTCCCTTCACAGTTCCATATATAGGTATAAATCTAGTCGATAGTAGTAATGCTCCCATACCTTCTATAACAAAGGTAGAAAGAATAACATATTTAGTTAATTTAACTAATCCAGACATAGTTTCCTGATTCAATTGTTCTTTTATTACTAATCTTTCCTTTAATGTGATCTTCTTTCCAATAACCAAAGCTCCAATAGTAGCCATGGTCATAAATCCTAACCCCCCCATTTGTATAAGTAAAATTATTACAACTTGCCCAAATAGAGACCAATATAAGCCAGTATTCACAACTACTAGGCCTGTAACGCACACAGCAGATGCAGAAGTAAACAAAGCGTTGAGAAAACCAATACTCTCACCATTTTGCGTAGCTATAGGTAGATTTAACAATATAGCTCCGATAAGTATTAGGCTACCAAATCCCAATGCTAAAACTCTTGGGGGATCTAATTTAAATCTCTCAAGTCTTTTCTTTATAAACCCCATAATAACTCCTCCCAGTTATATATACCTATATTATTATTCCATAATCATAGTAAACTATGAAATAAAGAAAAATAAAAGTCCCTTAATGGAACTTTTACTATAACTTAGCTTCTGCAATTTTTACTAATTTGCACCTTTTGCAATTTCTACTAATTTGGAAAAACCTTCTGCATCATGTATAGCCATTTCGGATAACATTTTTCTGTTTACTTCGATATTTGCTTTTTTAAGACCATTAATGAATTTGCTATAGCTCATTCCGTTTAATCTCGCAGCAGCATTAATTCTTGCAATCCAAAGTTTTCTAAAATCTCTCTTTCTTTGTTTACGTCCTATATATGCATAATTAAGTGATTTCATAACAGCTTGATTAGCAGTCCTGAATAATTTAGATTTCGCTCCAAAATAACCTTTGGCTTGTTTTAATACTTTTTTATGTCTTTTCTTGGCATTAACAGCTCTCTTTACTCTTGCCATCTATAGTACCTCCCGTATTTCTAATATAGTTTTTTATGGTATCATTGAATCTATTCTTTTTTGGTCACCTTTACTCACTAAAGTACCTTTTCTTAGGTTTCTAACTCTCTTTGGTGTTTTTTTACCAGTTTTATGGCTCTTGTAAGCCTTAAATCTCTTTAATAGACCTGAACCAGTTCTTTTAAATCTTTTTGCTGATGCTCTATGAGTTTTCATTTTTGCCATGATGTTACCTCCTTTATTACTCGGTTTTTGGTGTTAAATACATTACCATACTTCTTCCTTCTAATTTTGCTGCCTTCTCTATAGTTCCAACTTCTTCAGTCAGTTTAGCGAAATCATCTAAGACTTCTTTACCTATCTCCGTATGACCCATTTCTCTACCTCTAAATCTAACAGATACCTTAACCTTATCTCCAGATTCCAGGAATTTACTAGCTGTCTTAGCTTTTACATTTAAGTCATGAGATTCAATATTAGGTGTTAATCGGATTTCTTTAACATTAATCACCTTTTGATTCTTTCTGGCTTCTTTTTCTTTCTTCGCTAGTTCATACTTGTATTTTCCATAATCCATTATTCTACATACAGGTGGATTAGCCGTTGGAGCTATCTTTACCAAATCTAATCTTTTTTCTTCTGAAATCTCCATAGCTTTTCTAATAGGTAAAATTCCAAGTTGTGTTCCGTCGACATCAATTAGTCTTACTTCTTTATCTCTGATTTCTTCATTAATTTGAAGCTCTTTGATAGTACAGCACCTCCTAAGTTTTCTCAAAAAATTAAAAGCGGGTATAGAATACCCGCTTAAATTCATAGAAACATGAGCCTTATGTAAATAAGACTATTTTATTATCTAAAACCTTATGAGCACAGCTATAAGGTGAGAAGCGGACACTTCTACTTAAACCCCATATTTAGTTTACCATATGATTATACATTAGGTACAGTTGTTTGTCAAATATATTTTATAATTTAGTTTCAAATTTTAATGGCAGCAATAGACCGTATCTTCAAATAAAATATCCTATGATAATTCGATATAAGATATAAAATCCTTGTAGAATAACTATTTTGCTAACTCATATAAAGCATGAGCATATATCTTAGTTATCTTCATCAGATGTTCTATAGAAATATATTCATCTTTCTGATGAGCCACATCTGGTTGCCCTGGAAACATCGGTCCAAAAGCTACAGCATTTTCCATTGCTCTGGCATAAGTTCCTCCGCCAATTGTAATTGGCTCCCTATCTAAATCTCCAGTTTGAGCTCTATATACTTCCATTAATTTTTCCACCAAGAAATTATCTTTAGGTACATATAAGGGCTTAGTGTCCCCCTTACCTTCTACCAGCTCTACTTTTGTTCCCTTAAGATTTTCTCTTATTCCATCATATACTTCTTTTGCACTGCTCTTTATAGGATATCTGACGTTTATAGTCAGAACAATCTTATCTCCATCTAGTTTTATCATCCCAGGATTAAAGTTTAACTTACCAGATACATCATCTTCATAGCCACACCCAATTCCCTCGCCATAATGTTTGAATCCTATTCTTTCATTATAAAGGTTAATAAAGTCACAAAGATCACATTCTCCACTTAAACAATTGGATAAAGCATCCATTAAATAAGAGATTGCATTTTCTCCTTTTTCTGGAGTACTACCATGGGCAGATATTCCTTTAGCTTTTATCTTTACAATATTATTATCTAAATGAATATTAGCTGGATAATTCTTATCTTTTATATAAGACTTATATTTATTATAGAAAACTTCTGGTTCTTCAATTTCTAAAATAATTTCCGCGTGATCTGGCACCATATTAGGTGCATTTCCACCTTTTAATTCTACAAGTTTAATTCCACAGCAGCTATTTGAATTTAATTTTTGCTCTAAATTAAATACTATTATGCCCTTTTCACCATGGATTACAGGAAAGTCTGCGTCTGGAGTAAAAGCCATTGTCGGGGGTTTTTCATGTTTAAAATAATAATCCATGCAACCCCATCCTGTTTCCTCATTAGTTCCAAATATTATTCTAATCTTTCTATTTAAAGTTAGACCAGATTCCTGTAAAGCTTTCATAGCATAGAGTGTAGCTATAGCCGGTCCTTTATCATCAACTGCGCCTCTACCGAATATTTTATCATCATAGATTTCTCCGCTATATGGAGGATAAGTCCAGCCTTCACCCTCAGGTACAACATCAAGGTGGACTAAAACACCTACGGTTTCATTGCCTTCTCCAAATTCTGCATATCCAGCATAACCTTCTAAATTTTTAGTTTCAAATCCCATTTCCTTAGATATTTTCAACGCATACTCTAAAGCTTTATATGGTCCCTCACCAAATGGCATATTTGGTTTAGCTTCTTCTTCCACACTTTTAATCCTAATAATTTCTTGAGTTGATTTAACAATTTCTTCCTTATATTCATCAATTAAGTTAATGTAATTCATTTAATCACCTCTCCTTTCCTATCTATCATTATTATACCTTTGTTGTTATTTTCCTACAACTTTAATATTTTCTTTTATAGAAATTGAATTAAATGGTTACACTATTTTTAGAAAAATAAATAAGGTGGGGATAAATTGAAAAAGAAAAAAATAATATTTCTATTTTTAGTATTAGGGCTGATTGCATCCTTTTTACTTATCTATGATGGTTTTTTCCCGACTAAAAGCTTTTCATCCTTTAGAATTGGAGATAGATTAGCAGTCTGGGTAATCACTCTAGTCCTATTTATTCTCTATAGCAAAACAGATACAAAACCTCAGCTGGTCCCCTCTGTTTTATCTATTGAAAAAGATACAGGAAGAGATAAAGATAAATCTGATGTATCTTTTAAGGATGTAGCAGGATTGGAAGAAATAAAAGAAGAGCTGCAAGAAACCATAGACTTTATCAATAATTCTATGAAATACAGAAAGATGGGAGCCAAGATACCTAAAGGTATTTTATTTCATGGACCACCCGGTACTGGTAAGACCTTACTAGCTAAAGCAGTAGCAGGAGAAACGAATTCAACATTTCTCTATGCATCTGGATCTGAATTCGTAGAAAAATATGTAGGAGTTGGCGCTAAAAGAGTTCGAACACTTTTTGAAAGAGCTAAAAAAGAAGCCCCAAGCATTATTTTCATAGATGAAATAGATGCTATAGGCGCAAGAAGAAATCTAGAATCTAACAATGAGAAGGATCAAACTCTAAATCAGCTTCTGGTAGAAATGGATGGATTTAATACTGATGAAACTGTCATAGTAATAGGTGCTACAAATAGATTAGATTTATTAGATGAAGCTCTTCTTCGACCTGGTAGATTTGATAGACATATATTTGTAGGAAATCCTAACATACGAGCCAGAGAACAAATATTAGAAGTTCATACTAAAAACAAACCTCTAGATAAATCCATTGATATTAAAACAATTGCAAGAAAGACCACTGGATTATCTGGAGCACAGTTAGCTAATATCGCCAATGAAGCAGCAATCATCGCAGTTAGAAAAAATAAAACGATTATATCCATCAATGAATTTGATGCCGCTATTGAAAGAGTCTTGGCAGGACTAGAGGTGAAAAATCCTACAGTTCTAAGAAAAGAGAAAGAAACTGTAGCAATACATGAAGCGGGTCATGCTTTAGTTGCTAAAGTTCTTGAAACTGATATAGTTCAAAAGATATCAATCGTTCCGAGAGGTCAGGCTTTAGGATATGTACTTAAATTTCCAGATGAAGAAAGATATTTGCTAACCCAATCAGAGTTAAAAAATAAAATCACTTGTTTATTGGCTGGCAGGGCTGCTGAAGAATTGATATTTAAAGAGATTACTACAGGAGCCAAGGATGATTTAAATAAAGCAACAGATATAGCTAGAGAAATGGTATGTAGCTATGGCATGAGTAATTTAGGCACCATGGCTTTAGATGAAACCTTTATGAGATATAATTCTGATATAATTAGGATTGAAATCAAAAAAATTACTGATGAAAGATATACTGAAGCACTCCGAATTATAGACGAAAATAAATATTTACTCCACTATATTGCTAATAACCTATTGGAAAAAGAAACAATAAATAGTGATGAATTAGATAATATCTTTAGACTTTATAAAAAGCCATTACCCTGTGCAACTGAAACTAATTAAAAAGGAAGGGCTACAACTCTTCCTTCAAACTGTAAACAAACTAGATAATAGGTGAACTGTAAAATAAAGCCTTTTGTGGTTATTACCATCTATACTACAAAAGGCTTTACTCGTTTACAGACACGGCCTCATAATCCACTTCTCACTATAAATAATTACTTAATGCCAGTTTTCTTATGGTAATTATATTTGATATAATTCTCATTGACCAATCTCTTTGTAAACATATCTAAGTCCCATGGACCTTCATTACCATTCTCTCTTGAAGTTACTGCGACAGTATTTTCATTTTCTTCTTTTTGTCCGACGACTACAAAATATGGAATTTTTTCTAATCTCGTTTCTCTAATTTTATAATTTATTTTTTCTGGTCGATAATCAGTCTCCACTCTAAGACCACTTTCTTTTAAGACACCACTTATGTTTTCAGCATATTCATTGAATCTATCAGAAATTGGAAGCACCTTTATTTGTATTGGAGCCAGCCAAAATGGAAATGCACCAGAATATTTTTCAATCAAAGTTGCCAGAGTTCTTTCGTAACATCCAATTGAAGTTCTGTGTATGATATATGGACGTTTTTTTCGCCCATCTTTATCAACATAATACATATCAAATCTTTCAGGCAGAGAGAAGTCTATTTGATTTGTAATTATGGTATCTTCTTTTCCCCAAACATTACGACATTGTATATCAAGTTTTGGCCCATAAAAAGCTGCTTCACCTTCAGCTTCAGAATATTCAATCGAAAGAGAATCTAGAATCTTTTTCATCTGTTGCTCAGTTTCATCCCATGCCTCATCATTATCAATATATTTATCCCTATTCTTAGGATCACGTTTAGAGAATCTATAAGTAATGTCATCTTCAATGCCCAGTACTTTCATAATGTATTGCTGCAATTCCACAACTCCTTTGAACTCTTCTTCTAGTTGGTCTGGACGCACAATGAGATGAGCTTCAGATATTGTGAACTGCCTGATTCTTGTTAGTCCATGCATTTCACCAGAAGATTCATTCCTAAATAATGTAGATGTTTCAGAATATCTTATTGGTAATTCCCGGTAGGAGTGTTGATCATCATTGTAAATAGTAAACTGGAAGGGGCAAGTCATAGGCCGTAAAGACAATACATCCTCAGAATCTGGATCTCCTATATGGAACATACCTTCTCGGTAGTGATCCCAATGTCCAGATATCTTATACAACGCTGACTTACTCATGTATGGAGTCATAGTCTGTCTATATCCCCATTCAGTTTCCAAATCTTCTATCCAACGCTGTAAAAGCTTTATAATCAAAGTTCCTTTTGGTTTTATGAGCGGTAGACCTTGACCTACTACTTCTGATTGCATGAAGAGTCCCAGTTCTCTGCCTAATTTTACATGGTTTCGTTTTTCTGCTTCTTCAATCATATTTAAATAATCATTAAGATCCTTAGGTTTAGGAAAGGTAATACCATATATTCTGGTAAGCATTTTGTTGTTCTCATTCCCACGCCAATAAGCACCAGCTACTTGCATAGCCTTTATTGCTTTTATTGGCTTGACATCTATAAGTTGCGCCCCTATACATATATCTGTTAATTCACCTAAAACACATATGGAAATTAATTCGCCTTTCTGTAGGTCGTTTATAAACTCAGCCTTATATGATTCACCCAAACTTTCAATTTTCATTAAAGCTTCTTGCTGTTTCAACTCATACCGCTTTAAATCATGACCTTCTTTAACTATTCTTTTCATTTCTTCTTCGATCTCTGTAAGGTCTTCTTTATTAAATGACCCTTTTTTATCAAAGTCGTAGTAAAAACCATCTTCATTAACTGATCCAATGGCTAGATTTACCTCGGGAAATAATCTTTTTACTGCTAATGCCATTATATGAGCCGATGTATGCCAAAATATAGCCTTTCCTTCCTTATCTTCAAACTTAACTACCCTGAAAGTAGAATCTTCATTGATAGTTTCCTGCATTCCTTTTGTATCTCCATTTACCACTGCTCCAAGGGCAACCCTTGCTAAGCCTTCAGATATATCTTTAGTAACATCATATACAGATACACCTTTGTCATATTCTCTAACCACACCGTCAGGTAATATAATCTTTATCCTTTCCATAATCTAACCTCCTATTATTTAATTAATAGCCATAGACCACTTACACAATTCATAATTGAAAACACTATTTGCCTGCAGATTTGGTTTTGTTGTTTTACGCAGTTTCGAACACCAATTTACTTACTCACCCTGCTCGTATAAATTAGGTTCCTATTGCATTTGACCTACATCAACTCACAACCTTATTCTACCCCGTAGGGTATTATTCAGTGGTGTCCGTTAGGACCTAATGTTCGTTGTGTTAGGTCATTTTCCGCAGTCTTACTGCACAAATTCATTTGCTACCTTAATTTGCCCCGCAGGGTATAATTCAGTAGTCCTTTAGGGCTCATTATCATTCGCATGAATTTGGTCCTAGCGGACACTCCTAATGATAAATTCTATATTAAGGTTGGCGTTCGTTGCCTTTTTGTCCAATGAGCATAGCGAATTGTAGACAAAACGGACAGCGTAGGTGCGTTTGACCTACATCAACTCACTAACGTTCGTTGTGTTAGGTCATAAAAAAAGCCTTCCATCCCTACATATATCTATGTAGGGACGAAAGGCTAAGTTTCGTGGTTCCACCCTAATTACTTCTCAATTTAAATAACGCTAACAAGCGGAAGTCCTTTATTCAGACTCGGTTCAGAGGCAGTCTTCATATATCTTTCTCATAAGAAGACTTGCAGCCACGATCTTCTCTCTCTTAAAGGAAACAATATATTACTCTTCTCATCAATACCTATAATATTAAATTAGTTTTTACACTTAGGATAACTATTTGTCAAGTAGCTTTCCCAGACACTGGATTACTCCTTCTGACAAAATACTCTTTGTTCTCCTGCTTCTTCATATTTCTAAATGAACAAGTGTCATTGTCAGTTTCCTCATAACATACGACTTTTATATAAGAGATATAATATTATTTCTTCTTTTCTTTTACTTCCTCAATTACTTGGTCAATAAAATCTTCAACTTTGATTTGACCTTTATCTCCTTCGTCTCTCTTTCTTACAGAAACTAATTTTTCTTCTACTTCCTTTTCACCTACTACTAACATATAAGGTATTTGCTGCAATTGAGCTTCTCTAATCTTATATCCTATTTTTTCGGCTCTATCATCCAATTCAACTCTAATACCCCTATCTGCCATTTCTTTCTTAATTTCATAAGCGTAGTCATTGAATTTATCTGATATAGGAAGAATAATCGCCTGTACTGGTGCAAGCCATACTGGGAATTTACCTGCAAAATGCTCTATCAATATTCCCATAAATCTTTCCATACTACCATATATAGTTCTATGAATCATGACTGGTCTTTTCTTTTCATTGTCTTTATCTACATAACTCATATCAAATTTCTCTGGCATCTGGAAATCTAGCTGTATAGTACCACATTGCCAAGTCCTACCTATTGCATCCTCTAAATGGAAGTCTATCTTCGGTCCATAGAAAGCACCATCGCCTTCATTCAATATATAGTCTATTCCTTTTTCCTTTAATGCTTCTCTTAGACCATTTGTTGCTATCTCCCACTGTTCTTCAGTTCCCATAGAATTTTCAGGTCTAGTGGATAACTCTACATGATATTTAAATCCAAATATATTATACATATGATCTGCTAAATTTATTATATTAATCAATTCTTCTTTTATTTGAGATGGT
Organism: uncultured Tissierella sp.; assembly: GCF_902479755.1. Classification (NCBI taxonomy): domain Bacteria; kingdom Bacillati; phylum Bacillota; class Tissierellia; order Tissierellales; family Tissierellaceae; genus Tissierella; species uncultured Tissierella sp. Next base: position 18,532 of record NZ_CABSQO010000045.1, read on the forward strand.
AATACAAATAAATGGGCATCATCTTGAGTAAAGGATCTAACTCTCATTAATCCATGCAGAGCTCCTGAAAGTTCATGTCTATGAACTAATCCAAGTTCTCCCCATCTTAGAGGCAAATCTCTATAGCTATACATCTTAGATTTATATACTAAAATAGATCCAGGACAATTCATTGGTTTAATAGCATAATCTCCATCATCTATATTTGTAAAATACATATTTTCCTTATAGTGATCCCAGTGACCTGATTGATGCCATAGTCTTTCATTCAATATCAGAGGTGTTTTAATCTCATCATATCCAGATCTAGTATGCTCTTCTCTCCAGAAGTTTTCTAAGATGTTTCTTAATGCCATTCCCTTTGGATGGAAGAATGGGAATCCAGGTCCTTCTTCGTGAATACTAAATAAATCTAATTCTTTACCTAGTTTTCTATGGTCTCTTTTCTTAGCTTCCTCTAACATTTGAAGGTATTCTTCTAAATCTTTTTTCTTTTCATAAGTTGTTCCATAAATCCTTTGAAGCATCTTATTCTTTTCATCACCACGCCAGTAAGCACCTGCAATACTTAAAAGCTTAATAGCTTTAACCTTCTTTGTATCATATAAGTGAGGTCCAGCACAAAGATCAGTAAATTCTCCTAATTTATAGAAGGATATCTCTTCATCTTCAGGAAAATGCTCAATTAAATCAACTTTATATTCTTCTTCTTTTTCCTTAAAATACTCAAGAGCTTCGTTTCTAGGCATCACATATCTTTCAAGGATATGACCTTCTTTAACTATCCTAGCCATTTCTTCTTCAATCTTCTCTAAATCCTCTGGAGTAAATCTATGCTCTGTATCAAAATCATAATAGAATCCGTTATCTATTGCAGGACCTATAGCAAATTTAACCCCTGGGAAAAGTTTTTGTACTGCAAGAGCCATTATATGGGCTGATGTATGCCAAAATATAGCCTTTCCTTCCTTATCTTCAAACTTAACTACCTTAAAAGTAGAATCTTCATTGATAGTTTCCTGCATTCCTTTTGTATCTCCATTTACAACTGCTCCTAGAGCAACCCTTGCTAAGCCTTCAGATATATCTCTAGTAACATCATATACAGACACACCTTTGTCATATTCTCTAACCGCACCATCAGGTAGTGTAATCTTTATCCTTTCCATAATCTAACCTCCTATTATTTAATTTCAAAATTGAAAACATTATTTACAATGCAAATTAAGTCATTTGCCGCAGTCTCACTGCACAAATTCATTTGCTACCTTAATTTGCCCCGCAGGGTATAATTCAGTAGTCCTTTAGGGCTCATTATCATTCGCATGAATTTGGTCCTAGCGGACACTCCTAATGATAAATTCTATATTAAGGTTGGCGTTCGTTGTGTTAGGTCATAAAAAAAGCCTTCCATCCCTACATATATCTATGTAGGGACGAAAGGCTAAGTTTCGTGGTTCCACCCTAATTACTTCTCAATTTAAATAACGCTAATAAGCGGAAGTCCTTTATTCAGACTCGGTTCAGGGGTAGTTTTCATATATCTTTCTCATAAGAAGACTTGCAGCCGCGATCCTCTCTCTCTAAAAGGAAATAATATATTACTCTTCCCATCGTCACCTATATTATTAAAGTAACTTACATTCTACCATTATTCTATCTATCTGTCAAGTAATTATTTATATTTATACCATTATTATTTTATTTTAAACACTTAATTACTTCTTCCAAAGAAATATTTTTTTGTTCCCCTGTTTTCATATTTCTAAGGGAATAAGTATTATTCTCAGCTTCCTCTTGTCCTATTACTATCACATATGGGATATTTAACTTATCTGCATAGTTAAATATTTTTCCTATCTTTCCTGACTCTAGATAAATCTGAGCATATATGCCTTCTCCTCTTAATTCATTGACAGCTTCAACACCTTTCTCTACAAAACTATCCATAGGTATAATTAATGCCTTAGTGAGAGATTTCTCTGTTGCTTCAATTATTTTAGCTTCTCTCAACTGATAAAATAATCTAGTTAAACCAATAGACATTCCAACTCCAGGAAGTTTCTGCTTAGTATAATACTCTGCTAGATTCTCATATCTTCCGCCCCCACAAATACTCCCAAGTGAAGGATAATCATCTAATATGGTTTCATATACAGTTCCAGTATAATAATCCAATCCCCTTACCATAGTTAAATCAATTCTATAGTTTTTCTCAGGCACTCCAAATAAATCAATATATTTTATTACTGTAGATAATTCTTCTAGTCCCTCTTTAAATGTCTCATCATCTATTTTTAAAGCCTCAAGATTTTCTATTATATCGTTGTTGGAACCTTTTATACTAAGAAATTCTTTCGTTCTCTTTATATTGTGATTTGTAATACCCAGACTTTCCAATTCCTTTTCTACTTCTGCCATTCCTATTTTATCTAATTTATCTATAGCTCTAAGAACAAAAGTAGAATCTTCTATATCTAAGCTATTAAAAAATCCTTTTAGCATTTTTCTATTATTTATTTTTATTGTAAAGGAATCAAAACCTAAATCTCTAAATGTGGAATAAATAAGAGAAGGTATTTCAGCATCATTAATTATATCTATGGTTCCATTTCCTACGATATCTATATCGCATTGATAGAACTCTCTAAATCTGCCTTTTTGGTTTCTTTCTCCCCTATATACTTTGCCAATATGATATCTTCTAAATGGGAAACTTAATTCAGAATAATGTTGTGCAACATATCTAGCCAAAGGTACAGTTAAGTCAAATCTCAAGGACATATCTGTACTTCCTTTTTCAAATCTATATATTTGCTTTTCTGTTTCTCCTCCACCTTTAGCCAGAAGTACCTCTGTTTTTTCTATTACAGGAGTATCTATAGGAAGAAAACCAAATTTTTCATAGTTTTGTCTAATTGTATCTAGCATTTTATTAAATAATATCTGATCTGTTGGCGTTAATTCCATAAAACCTGGTAAAATCGATGGTTTCACTATATCTTTACTCATATTATACCTCCTTATGTATCATTTTATATTATAATAACAGATATATTAATAATTTCCAAGGATGTTTAAATAAAAAAATCTAATATTTTCCAATCTCTTATTGAATAAAAAAGAAGCTGATTTAATCAACTTCTCCTCACTTGCCCTTTTTCAGTTTGGCTTTTAATTTACAAGTATCACATCCATCACAAAACTGTACTTTATCTCTAAAAACCTGAGAAATAACATTGACCAATTCCTTCTCCTTACCCTCCTCAACATGCAATACTAATTTTATAGGAGAGAGAACTATCAACGAGCTGACTAAAAGGTCAGCTTTACTTATATCTTCATACCACTGATCATCTGGCGCATACTCTAACAAACCATTTTCAATTATATTATTATCCTTATCTAGTAAAAAATAATCGTTTTCTTTAATAATAACATTAACTAATTCATATTTAGGTTCCTGTATATCAACAAAATATTGGAGCATACTCAAAAACTCTAGATACTCTCTTTCTATCTCAAACTGACCTATTGCTTTTTCTACAGAAATATCTATTATATATATGAATCTTCTTAATCTAAAGTTCATAAATCCATCTATTAAAATACTATTATTTTCTATTAAATGATTAAGTATTTCTTCATTAACCATGTTCTTTTCTTTTACATAATAATTCTCGTTTAATATTGCTAAATGTGTTGAGGTAACTATTCCCTCTTTATCACTAGACGAATAATCATCGCATATTTTCAATACTCTATTCATAATTATTGGTTTAATATATATTTCTAAAATAATATCTTGCACTAAATTAGCAACAGCCCTATAAAACGCAATATCTTCTAAGTTTTTTTTAGTTCCCAAAGAAAGCGAAAATTCATATCTTTCTTCATAGTCTTCCTCTTGAACATTTACCTTAGAATTGGAGAAATACCTATTTATTAAATTTTTTACTTCGTCTTTATTTACATTTCCACCAATTTTTATAGTTTGCATTGTATCACTCCCTTCTTTTACTAGTATGTACCTAGAGAGTAGACATATACAATATAAAGACTTACTTTAATGGCAATATAGAGTAATTATAGTACCAATATCTAGTATATTTTTTTTCGATAGAAAAATTAAATTTGTATTATTTTTTATGAAAAAATTTAAGATTTCATCTTTATTAGGATGTCCATTTAAACTTCCCGATATAATAGATTTTCCATTGTATAAACTTCCATTTGTTCCGCCAATAAATCCATATTTTTGTCCTTCTAAGGATACATATCCTGACTGAATTAGCAAAACTTTGTAGCCAAAATCTCTTAGCTTTTCATACATAGGGTAATCGCCAGTAATAGCCGAATCTTCTCCCACTATAGCCAAAGAACATTTTGTATACCCTTGATTTACATTTATAAAATTAATATTTTCCTTTTTTAAATGATACTTTAAAACTTCATCAGTATATTTGAAATTATGAATAGCTGCTCCTATAAGTCTTCCTACATTATATGCTATATCTTCTGGATATTTACTATCTAAATATTTTTCTCCTTTAATTAATTTAATACCCATATTGCTTAACATTTCTTCATAATACTCAAAAACATTAGGTGCGATAATCAAAGTATTGTGATTTATTGGATGAATTACTATATCCGGATGATACGCAATACTTTCATGAACCTCATGGCATTTTATAGTTTTAATTATTTTCAAACCTAGTCTTTTTAAATTATTTTCTATTTCTTTATCTATTCTGCCATCTACTATGGCTAAATTAGCTGATTTTGGGGGAATAAAAGGATTCATCTAATCACCTCAGTTTAAATATAAAAAAGATTTCTACTTAAAACATTAATAAATTTTGTGAAGTTTTTGGAACTCATTTACAGAAAGTTTAACTAAAAAAACAAAATTTTCTAATATGTTATAGCAAATCTAGAATCTTTGATTCTAAAATGATATATATGATGCATAAAAATTTGAACTAGGAAATAAATATCTTCCAACTCTACATAAACCTTAAACATAACACTCTATCGAATAATATCTAGTTTTAAATTCAGTAAAATACTTGATTTATATTTTTGCACTTAACTATTATATAATATTCTTTATTGTTATTAAACATATTAAAATAGATTTAAAAGCAGAAAAAAGACTCTAGATTTTATTCTAGAATCTAATCAATATAACTATTTGCTCTTCTCTGCTTTTGGATCTACTGTCATTTCATAAGCTCCCATACTTGTTATAGTGATTAATATTGAATTTATAATAGTAAGAGTTATTCCTTCTATGCCTCCACCAGACCTAGCGAATATAAAGGTTAATATTAGGGATATTACTAAAGTATATATCCTTACCATAGAATCTCCGAATTTCTTTTTTACTATAGATTTAGTAAACTGAACAATTAAACTTACCGCAGCCACTAATCCTGCAAAATTTATTAATTTTTCTAAGTTCATGAATTCATTAGACCTCCTTATGATTAATAGTCAATTTGCCATCATTCCCCCTAGCCTTATATCCTCTTTTTAAAAATCTAACAGAAGTATAAGTAACTTTGTCTTTCATAAGGCTGCTTCAACATCTTTACCATGTAACTCTATTTAAAATTGGATATTTTTCATCTTTAGCATACTTAACTCCTAGACAATTTAGTATTCCTTTTGCCACTTCTAAAACTAATTCATCTCATTATCCTCTAGATTAGTAATAAGGACTAATTTTACCAGATCTGATGTCATCTTAATCTATATTAATACCACAAAGCTAACTATTTTTATCCCCCTATTTATAGAATATGTTTAAATCCTAATTATGCTATCCTAAATATATTTTGCTAATGCTGTATCTTTATTACTAACCATCCCTCTGACGTTTACGTTTTCGATTACATTACAATGTATAACAGATTTCTCCTATTAATCTTAGTGAAAGAACCTTTAAGAAAGAGAAATTCAAGGTTTTTCATTTCCTTGAATTTCTAGAACTTTTAGTTTATATTTAATTTAGTCAATATAAGATTTATAATACTAGTAAAACACTCTATAATTAGTTTCTAAACAATATGGCATTGTTGATTACTTAATTTTAATATATATGCAATTTAATAAGAATATAATTCCTTGCTTAATACTACACTCTTGTAATTTGTTGCACCCCATTCAATAGTTTCTATATATCTGTACTCTCTTTTTCTATAAAAATCAATTAAATGATATGCGGTTTCAGCAGTATCCAACGCAATCTCTCTTACATTATTTATTTTTCTAGCCTCCTCTTCAACAATGTCCATCATTCTACTGCCAATTCCATATTTTTGTAATTCAGTATCAACTGCGAACTGTCCAATCTTGGCTACAAACTCTTTGCTATACCAGCTACTTTTATCTGAGGGTTCTGGACTATAAAGAGATATTGTTGAAACAATCCTATTCTGATATATACCTATATAACATTTGTAGGCATTTCTCACTCTGTTTAATGTTACACTATCATCCTGTGTAGCTGCTACATATTTAAGTCCCATATCAGCTAAAATCTTATAAGATTTATTAAGAAGCTGAGTTAATTCTTCAATCGAATCTTTGGTCGTGATTAATCTAAACTCTATACATTCATTACTATTAAAATTATATGAATATAAGCTTTCTTGTGACATCTAACCCCTCCTTGTAATATCTTTAGATTTAAACTATTTGTATTTATTGAAATTATAATAAGACATATCAAAAGTGAATATGTCTCAATTTTACTATGCAACTTACTTACAAAGAGATTATAGCATATTAGTCATATTTTATATAGTATAGAAACTCTTGCTTTATAGATATAATATTAATTAATTTTCAGCATAATGTCTTCGTGTCTTCAATGGTTATCTAACAGTAAATAGGAGTAAACAACATAAAAATACCGTAAAATTCTTTTTTGAATAATACGGCACTAGAATAAACTGTCTGTTTCTAACTCTTCCATTTGATAAACTTCATCTTAAAAACTTTATCCCTCAATGAAATTCATCAATTCTTCATTAAATTTATCTTTCTGATCATAGAATGATCCATGTCCACTATATTGAAATGGTATAAGTCTGGCATTTTTAATACTTCGCTCTTGTATCTCACCTAATTCAAATGGAACTACTTTATCGTGTATACCATGAATAATCAGTGTTGGAACATTTATTGTTCCCAAATCATAAAACAATTCTTCATTTAACCAAGTATTTGCAATAGCTGCGGTTGACCACCCTGCTGCTTGTAATCCTAATTGTAAAAACCAGTAAGAGAAAGGTTGAGTTATATACTGAAAGAAAAATATATCACAAAAATCACTCAACATTTTAGGCCTATCATTATATGTTCCCTCAATAATTTTAATTACAGTTTCTTTATCTATACCATAAGGAAAATTAGGAAGTTTTATAAGACTTGGAGCCGCTGCTGCAAAAAGAGCAAGTTTAGATACTCCATATCCATTATGTCTAGACATATATTTAATAGCAATTGCTCCGCCTGTTGAATGACCTGCAAGTATAAAATCATGTAATTTAAGAGTTTCAACTACACACCTCACATCATCGGCTAACCGATTATAGTCATATCCTCTCCACGGTTTATCCGACTTGCCAAATCCCCTTTGATCTATTCCAATACATCTATATCCTCTTTTAGGAAGTTGATCAAATTGATATTCAAATAATTCATGACTTCCAGGCCAACCATGTAAAAAAACTATGGTCTTATACCCCTCTGGATTAAGATCTTCTACATAAACTTTTACATCTGTCTCTACACTAACATAATATCCCATCAAGATACCCCCTATAATTAATAACTATATTTATATGTTATTAACTTAAATACAAGTTTATGAATCATTGAGATGATTTAAGCACCATACTATTTAGCTCTTAAAGAACACTATTCTTCTGATATCTTAATAGTGATGTTATATTTTATTCAAACTATAACTTATCAACTATTCTCGTCAATTGTATATTTATCATCCATAAAGTCTTAAAATTCTATTGACTATACTCACTTCTATATCTCCATGCTTAAATTTTATTTTTTAGTGTCAAGAATCCCTATATCCTAATATAATGTAATGTAAGCTATATACAAGCCTAATAAATATTGCTTGTGTATATACCGTTTACAAATTATAAATAAGGATGTGCTCCTAATGGATATTACAAGTATAGAATCCTATGAATATTTTGATACTGAAAATTTTAATCGTTGCCCTCCCGAAGAAGAAGGTAGCCAAACTCACGTTCATGAATTTTTAGGTAGTACTAGATTAGCTGAACAAGGTGAAGATCGTCATAATCATAGATTTGCAGGGGTTACAAGTGAAGTTATCCCAATACAAGGCGGAAATCATAAGCATGGATTATTTACAAACACCGATTTCTTTATAAATCATCACCACGAGCTTGCAACTGAAACTGGTCCCGCTATTCCTGTAGGAGGCGGAAAACATGTTCATCTTGTTACAGCTAGAACTACAATGGATGACGGTCATTTCCATGAAGTTATATTTGCTACCTTAATTGAAAATCCTATAGGTTAGATAAATTATACTGGCAATTTGTCTTGTATTTAATTATAAAGCAAATTGCCTTTAATTATTTACCTTCAATAATAAACTAAACGTATTCTGTGTATAATAGTTCCTATACTTTCTCCATCCTCAACATAATTAATCTTATATTCAGCCGCAGCTAATTCATTTTCAATTTGCTCTATTATTCAATTTTTCCAAATAATATCTCCTTAAAAATATAATTAACCTTTTTTCACTATCCCTCATATTCTATTATTACACCCTTTACTTTCCCCAATTATAATTTAAATGGGAGGTGCTTTTATGTCAGATTTATTAGGCGGAAGAGAATGTGAAAACAATAGCTCATTATTATTCTTCTTTTTACTATTAGTTATTATATTCTGTAACTGCGATTTCTTCTAAACTCAACATAAAAAAGAATCGAGACTTGTGATGTGACCCCAATAAGTTAGACTTTGTAGCGTAGTAGTTTTGTGAACTGCTAC
>NZ_CABSQO010000046.1:0-27006 GCF_902479755.1 uncultured Tissierella sp.
TTTAGACATGATAATACCCCCTGAATCCGTGTCCGGATTTAGGGGGTAACATCAAAGTCCCTTGCTTTTTAATTTATTCATAAATAGATATTTGTTATATGAATTGAAAATCAAAGCAATAAAGAATAGAATTTATTAATAAAAAAATCGGGGATAATCCCCGATTAATGTGATAGTCTAGCATCTTCTGCCAAACAAATCACCACAGTTACAGAAAATAATTACTAAGAGTAAAAAGAAGAATAGTAAAGAATCATCCATACCATTACAACCTTCGCCTCTTCCGCCAAATAAACCACCCATAAGAACACCTCCTAATTTAGTTAAGAGTAGAACTCTCATAATAGAATATGAATGATAGTGATAAAGTGTTAATTATTATTTTATAATAATTAAGTAATAGATAATACAGTAGGAGTTCTGTATGAAAGAATAATATAATGAAATCAAATATGTTAAAGGATTGAAAGGTCTCATAATAACCATAGTAGAGTAATATAAGAAAAGTTTCTAAGTCTGCACTACAGGTAGCTTTTTTTGCCACTGCATAAGCACTTGCATGAAACCAAAGATTTCGGCAATCTGCTTTAAATTCATTTAGGTTAAGTTCTTAACACTAAGATATTGATAGTAGAACTTTCTTATTCGTTATAAAAAATCGGGGACAGGCCCCGATTTAATTATTCTAAATTAGAAGAAATCACAGTTACAGAAAATAATCACTAGAATTAAAAAGAAGAATAATAGTGAAGTATCCATACCGCATCCGCCGCCAAACCAATTGCCACGTACTTCATTGTCAGACATTATTAACACCTCCTGGAGAGTAATAAAAAGATTGTGATATTAGTTACTATACTGTAAAATTTTGTCAGAATCTAGGAGAATGAAGTTTTTTCAACCTCTAATACACAATATTCATATTGTTAATGAAACGTGAATGTTTAAAACGAGTTTTCAAAATGGATATCTAAAAATTACAGTAAAAGGAAGAAAAGATTTTCATTACTTAATTAATTTGCTCCTTATTAATAAATCAAGAGAATATTTAGGTCTTGATTTAATACTACTTTATTTTTTTATTCATAAGTTTTTTCTTCAATTAAGATATTATACTTTTTAAATAAAGATTTTCCGATTCTAGGTTTTAAATCTGTTTCATGTAATTAAAGAAAAACTAATCAAATAAAAAGTTTCAAATTAGCATGGTAAAAACTCTCTCAAGAATCTATTTATATATTGAAAGATGAAAAAGTCGACTAAAGTAATCTTCAAAAAAATAAAAAATTAGGGAGGGTTTATTTATGGCAAAAGTATTTTTAGATGCAGGTCATGGTGGTAAGGATCCAGGAGCATTAGGTAATGGGTTACAAGAAAAAGATATAGCATTATCAGTAACATTAAAAGTAGGAAATATATTAGCAAATCATGGCGTAACTGTAGGATATTCCAGAACTACAGACGTATTCTTAGAATTAGCGGATAGGGCTACAAGAGCAAATAATTTTGGTGCAAATGTATTCGTGTCAGTTCACTGTAATGCATTTAGCGACATATCAGCAAAAGGAGTAGAAACTTATAGTTATCCAAGAAGTACAACAGGTGCTAATCTATCAAAGTCTATACAAAACAGCATAATAGCAAGTGGAGCATATACAGTTAACAGAGGAACTAAAACGGCAGATTTTGCAGTATTAAGATTAACTAATATGCCAGCGGCTTTAGTAGAGTTAGCATTTATAACTAATGCACAAGATGCTGATATATTAAGAAATAGACAAAATGATTTAGCAGTAGCAGTATCTAAGGGAATATTAAATTACCTTGGAATACCATATCAAGTTGGTGGTTCAACACTTTATAAAGTGCAAGTAGGTGCATTTTCAGTAAAGGCGAATGCAGATAATCTAGCAAATGAACTTAAAGCAAAAGGTTATAGTCCGATTGTAGTTACAGTAGGAGGATTATATAAAGTACAAGTAGGGGCATTTAGTGTTAGAGCAAATGCAGATGTTTTAGCAAATGAATTAAGAGCTAAAGGTTATGATGCAATAGTAGTAGTTTAACAAAAAGGCTCGGGGAAACCTTAGCCTTTTTAAATAATAATGAGGAATAGCTAAACAAAATATTGAATGAGATTAACTGACTAGTCTTTACTGTTTTAAGATTTAAGATAACAAAGAGACCTTCTAGGAGGTCTCTTTATATAATTGGAGTGTTTTTTTATTTTTAACATGGCTGATTCTAAATAAGAAAGAAACGCCTAATACTATTATATTAATTTAGTTGAATTTGGTGAAATAAATATTTAAAATATGGAACAAAATTTAATTCTTTAAACGAACTTGAGGGGAAACTGAGTAATAGAATGAAAATTAGATATTATAATAAAGTCTAGAAATTTTTTACTTTTTGATAGAAAGGTTTAATGTGGTATAATTTTACTGATACTTGAACTTATATATAAGATATAATTAGGAGGGATTCAATGAAGGCATATTTAGCGAATGGATTATTTGGCATGGGAGACAGATTATTAAATTCATTGATAGCATCAGAAATAAGAAAAGAAATAAAGGAAATTGATTTATATGTTCCTCAAGAGAATGATGCTATAAATGATAAGAGTTCATATGCTGATTCTATTACTATTGCAAAAGCTGATATGGATAAACTTAGAGAAAGTGAATTTTTAATAGCAGTAATAGATGGTGTTGAAATAGATAGTGGTGTTGCTGCTGAAATAGGGGCATTTTATATGATGGATAAACCTATTTTTGCTTTATATACAGATGTACGTCAGCAAGGCAGAGATAATAATAAAAAGATTGAAGCACTGATAAATGATAGTACTGAAAATCAATTTATATATAGAAATCTCTTTGTTATTGGCTTAATTAAGCAGAGGGAAGGTAATATATATTCTACAGTAGAGGAACTTGTAGGTGGAATAAAAGAATATTTGAGAAATCAGGTTTAGAGGATGAGCATGACATCTATGTTGTGGACAAAGAGTTTAGTGTATTAAGTAAGTTTATATAATATGAACTTATTTAAAATTACATACTCCAATTCATAGTTTTATTATTAAATATTATGATTGCTAAAGCCCAATATCATTAGAAATACCGTATTATTCAGGAAAGAATCTTATGGTATTTTTTATGTTGTATAAAAAGTATTTAATATTATTCTCATGAAGTAAGAAGATAATATTATTTTAAATTCGATAGATCTGTTACAAGTAGACAATATAGAAATAGGCATATTTTATTAAAGATAGACAGTAAAGAAAAAAGAACTATAAAAAAGAACTATAAAAAAGAGTAGCTGCTCTAGAGGTTCAAACTCAAGAACAGCATAATAAAAAATTTATCTCTAATGATAGTGATTTAATATGCTAGGAATTAATTCAGTGCAAAAATAATTAGCTAAAAATTCTATCTCTCAAATAATCCCAAGCATCTTTAGGAAGCCAGCCGTTGTAAGTATTTTTTACTTCTATTACTAGCAAACAATCATTTTTATCAATTGTGGAAGTAAGGTTGCTAGTGATTTCTGAAAGAGATAAATCTGACTTAATTATCCAAGTTGAATCTAAATAATGCCACCAAGCATTGTCGTATGAACTTTCTTTAATTTTTCCATAAAGATTTTCATAATTTTTATCTTTATTTTTTAAGTTACAGGATATTAAATATGATGTCATACATACACCCCCTTATTTAGCTATTGATACCATAGGTAGTATTGGATTAAAAAAACTATACCATTTAAGGTAGTGAAGCAAATGATTTTAGGTGAGAAGATTAGCCAATTAAGAGAAAGAGAAAGACTATTTTTAAGATATTTGATAAGGAGAGCAAGATTTACCCCTAATTTTATAGTACAGTAAATGGTCCTAGAATAAGTATAATTATAAAGTTGTATAGTATCTGAAACAGTAGAAGAAGTAGAAACTGATTTGGCGAGAAAATGTCCGAAATATTAGATGGATGGTATGAGATATAAAGAAAAGTTTAGAAAACAGAATGAAACATAATAAAGAATCGGGGGCAAGCCCCGACTCAATATGGAGATTTAGCATCTTCTACCGAAAAAACCATCACAGTTACAGAAAAGAATTACTAAAAGTAAAAAGAAGAATAATAAGGAATCTCCGTTATCACAATCTCTTCTACCTAATAAATCGCCCATGATAGCACCTCCCATTTTTTATTTTCATTTGGGTGAAAATAAAGGTCCCATAATAGCATATGAAAGATGGTGATAAGTTGTTAATTATATTTTTAATGGGATATATACAGCAGGATATATACCATTTAGAAGGGCGTTTTGATAAGAACTAAGGTTATAAAAAAGCTAATTGCAGATTAAAAATATATAGAAAATAGTATTTCAGGGAACTAGATATGAGATAGACTGAAGTGTAATATGAAAAATTTTCAAATAAAGAGCTTCCTAACTTAAAAATAAATATAGAAATATTAAAATTACAGTTATAGGTAAAGACGAGACTATATAAAATGTTGAGTTAAAAGTAGAAGAAGAATATAAAAAACAAGATGCATCAAATGTGGCAAACTATTATTTATATCAGAATGTAAGGGAGAATATAGGTGTAAGACTAAAAATATTTATGATGCTGAAAGGAATAGTTAACTATGAAGGTGTAAATATGTATAGTAAAAATAGTTGAAATACAGGCTATGTTGTTTTAATATAATGAAAGGAGGGGGTTAATATGAAAACTAAAAGGATAAAATTTATAGCATTATTAGCAGTATTAATAATTATACTATCAATGTTAAGTGGCTGTGCATTATTTAGCAATGAAATTGGAAAAATGAAAGAGGCATTAATGGGAAGAATTGCCATAGTGCAAACCTATGACGAAGAAAGCAATATTATTGATAGCATCAAAGGCAGTTCAATAAGTATTAGTTCAGAAGATAAATTTAATTCTAAAGATGAAGAAGGAAATACCATTAATAAGTCTTCTGTAATAAATTTAACTATAGGTGGCAAATCAATGGTTCATGTTGGTAGCAGCTTAATTCTTTATGAAGAAGGTTTGACTGATATATTTAATGAATATAGTAAAACAGTTGATATTCAAAATATTGATAGGTCAACCCCCTTTGTTAATAGAATGGTAAATGACATGAAAAATTTTACTACTGGAAAAAGTAGAGTAGTATTGATAAGATCACAATCTGGAAAACCTTTAGCTACATTTGCAGGAAATAAAGTTAGTTATTTTGCAACAGGAATAGACAAGTCTACTGGAATACTAATAGATGGCAAATATCTTTTTATATATAGATGTGATTATACAATTTATGATACTGAACTATTAGAATAAATAATAAATAGAGACTTCAGAAGCTCAGGACAATAGTCCTTGGGCTTTTCTTTATCCAAAGAGGAACTTTTCATGACAACAACACGTTTAATTTTAATGCGCCTAAATGAAGGAAAGCCTATTGTTGACTGTATTGCAGAGCGTACAGATTTCAATAAATCCTAACAAAACCAATGCCGGTGTAAATACGTCAGTTCCTATGAATGCGACTCTAAAACAGTACAAGGAGAATTCCTATTATCCAAGCGAATGTATTCTAATCATCAACTATTCAAAAACCCGTGATGTTTATGCTGCCTTATCGCAAGGTGTGTACCACCTTGTCCTGCTTTCCACTTTTATTCTTCAAGCTTCTCTTTGTTAAGATTATAACAAGATTTTAAATATATACTTGTATAATCTAGTTATTTAGATATATAAAGTGTTTAATAGAATAGATATTAAATGGTTCAAAAGACGGGTATATGTTAATTATAAAACATACTAGAAATAATAGAATTTAAAAACATATAACAGTGTTCACTGGGGGATGAGTGTTTTGATAATTATATTTTTTGGAGAAATGTCGGATGATGAAAAAGATTTAATTGATAGAGTTTTTTCAAAAATGAATATAAAAATGTATAATATTTCTCTTAATATGCTAAGGAACAAATTCGATGCAGAAGAAGCTGTAGCACAAACATTTTTAAAGATTATTGACAATATAGAAAAAATTTCTGCTTTACCATGTCCCCGAATAGAACCTTATTGCGTTATAATATTGAAGAACGAAACAATGAATATTATAAGAGAACGTAAGAAAATTATACATGTAGAGGATGTAGACTATTTTGGCCATATCGAAGGAGATTATGACATTGAAGAAGAATATTTAGAAACAGTAAATAAAGAACAATTACTTTCCTGTATTAATAGACTTTCAGATGATGAAAAATTTTTTGTTCATCTGCGCTTTGTCAATGAAATGAAATTTAAAGATATTTCAGAGCTTTTAGGAATTACTGAAGAAACTGCAAAAAAACGTAGTCAACGCATTTTAAAAAAGATACGATTATATTATAAGGAAGGTGAGAAAAGTAGACAATACGGTTAAAATCGTTTTAAAGGAAGTGTGCGAATTATCTCTTATGAATGATATACAGAAAATGGAGGAATTAGATTTTAATGATATAATATATGAGGTTCTATCGACTGAGCAGATTAATAAACTAGTTAAAAAGATAGATTTATTACCCTTTGAATATAAAAACATCCTTTTCTTTCGATATTATTTTAATAGTACACCTTCTGAAACAGATAAGATATTGAAAATAGAAAACTCTAAAAATAAATTACGTTATATACAAAAAATGCTATCATGCTTTATGGATTTGGGAAATTCATGGATTGATGATAATTCTTTGAAAAAGGCTTGTGAAATAGTTCTTATAGAAGATGCAAAAAACTATGATAATATTGAGATATTACATCAACCTAACTATTCTAAGAACTTCAGGCGAAAATTAAAACATATTAAGATTAGACAAGGCCCTAATAAAAAATTTATGTTAACAGCTAAAAGAGTAGCTATTATTATACTTGTATGTATACTGAGTTTCACTACTGTATTGGCGGTTAATGTAGAAGCGCGTGAAAAGATGTTTGATTGGATTATTGAGGTATTTGAAAAATTTAGCATATTTACCCCTCAAGATATAGATAAACACAATAATTTAGCAGAACCAATATCACTTAAGGTTAACTATATTCCAAACGGATTTAAATTGGAAGATACACAAGAATTTAAAAGAATGCTAGTTTATAACTATTCATCGGATAATAATCAAGAGTTAATTATAAAGTTATTTGCTTCTGATAGAAAAGGTAAATCATATTACGATACTGAGAATACTGAAATAGAAGAATTTATTTTTAAAGAATCTCAGGCATTTACTTGGCAAACCGATAAAATGACCTATTTAATATGGTATCAGGATGGTATTGAATGCCATATTTCAGGAAACCTAAGCAAGGATGAGATTATAAAAGTTGCAGAAAATATTTCAAAGTAAAAAATAATTTAAAAAACATGTCCCTTTTTTCCTTCTTGTGCGTTATATAGGTAAGAACCTAAATATCAGGAAGGAGGATTTTTAATGAAACTAGAAAAATTGGGATTAACAGTAATAGCTCTTTCATTGGCGATTGGGGGTGGTATGCCAAATATGTCTTATGCAATGGAATCAAAGAAACAGGCATTAATAGATGTTAATTATCATATAATTACCCCTTTTTGGAACAGTATCAGTGATATTTCTCCAGATATTTCAGCAGAGGGTACTACAGTTTACTCAGAGGTATACGTAAAGGCAAAAAGTTCTTCTGGCTCAATTAGCGGAACAATGTATTTAGAGAAATATACCTCTAGTAGATGGACAACTGTAACGTCGTGGAGTTTAAAGGGAACTGGTAGTGCATTTGCATCTAAAAGTTATAGAGGAACTTTAGGAACAGAATATCGTACTAGAGTTGTAGTTACTGTGGATGGAGAAAGAGCTGAAGCTATTTCAGGTACATTAGGGATTTAAACTTTGAAATATAACATCTGAGTGGCTTATGACTACATTTATTTTGTTATATGAGCCAAAGATGAAAATACATTTAGGGCATTTTGCGAAATAGTATCATTTATTTGGTTTCTATAGGAGGGATAACCAAGTTGAAGGGGTGATTCCAATGGTGATTTAAAACAGATGGGTAATAGTTGGCGTATAACAAATTATTACTAACAATAAAGCATGAAAGGATGAATATTATGAAAAAAATAAAAATTAGTTTAATTCTTTGTTTTATTCTCTTAATTTCAACAGCTGCTTATGCTTATACCCCATTTGAAAATCGCGATAATCTTGACAACATCTATCAAGAACTTAGAGAACAGATAATTGAAGATTATTCTGCAATTTACGCACTAGACAACTTTTCGTATGATTATAGCGTAAGAGAAGAAGGCAGTATAAAGTATATTGATATGAACATTCATACAGATATGACTTTAACTAGACCTCCATCTGATAGTCCGTTTATACAAGGATTGAATGACGCATTTGTAAATGAAACAATAGAAGATAATAAAATCGCCATACAAAAGGAAATTGATTTTTATACAGAAAATATAGAAATGTACTATAATAAGCCATACGCTTCAACATTCACTTACACAATAGCTATTAACGAAACGCAAGATGTCGGATTAGATGCTGGATTAACAAAAGTTAATAATAATTACGAATTGTTTTATAGAAATGATACTTCAGAAGAAATTATCTTGATAAGAGTAGATGATTTAGCGGAAGTAGAAAATGAAAGTTTTGCCAGACAAAGCGGATATAATGCAGCACAGACAATAGTGAATCGAGTTCAAGCAGAAACAAATTCTATTCAACCTTTTGCATCATTTACTTATGATAGATTAGCAGCAAGAGATTGGGCAAATAATAACGCTACTAGCGCTTCGGAATTTCCTTCAGCAAATGTTTCAGGCACAGATTGCGCTAACTTTGTGTCAAAGGCACTTAATGCCGGGGGAATACCTGAAGATAAAAGCGGTAAATGGTATAGGGCAAGCACTTGGGGTGGCTGGCCGGGCGACAATTGGTTTAGAACAGGATACTATAATAATGGTGGGGTTGTTCCATATATGACTGGTAAAGGGTATTTTTATAAAGAGACTAACGACAGCAAGGTATTTGCTGGAAGCATAATGAATTGGACAGCAACTAGCCATGTAGCATTGGTGACGTATGGAGACACTGTTAAAATTATGTACGCACAGCATGGTGCAGTAAATAATAAAAATAATGTGTATCGAGATGCTAATGGCGTATATGTTTCTAACGTTAATTTTTACATGCCTTCAACCTCTATTATGAACTAAATTTATATTTTACAAAGCTGTGAAATGAAAGCAAAAAGTGTTTTAAAAGGGATTGCTGTATCAAAATTCAGTAGGGCTTTGATATAGCAATCTCAAGCCTTGATTTATATGACCAAAATCGAGAGTAGCACATCATTACCAAATATGAAAGTATTATCAGGAGCATAGTTACTTATGATAAAAGACTTAAAACGCTGATTCTCAGTGATAATCTGAATACGTATTTGGTTGATAATTCTATGGCCATAATTAAAATGGCATTTATTTGTGTATATGGGTGATATAGCAAATGTGTTTTATGTGCCACTAAAAAATTATTTTGTACAACTGGAGGTTATTATGAAAAAGCTAATAATTCTATTACTTGCTATGGTGTATGTACTTGCACTAGTGGGATGTACCCCAAAACGAGAACAGTCTGAACCTGAATCTTTAGTAGGATATATAGTTATTGAAGACAATACATTATATTTAGATATGGTTGAAGTGATTACACTTGAAGATATTGAGAGAATAACAGAGCTTGGATTAAACCAGCAAGATGATTTTCCGAATGGGTACTATATTTACAATTCAGATACGGAAAAAGATACGTATGATCTAACAGATGAAACAGTATATACCTTTGTTGATTCAAACCTCCTTTTTGTAAATGATGAAGGTGGTGACAGGTCTTATACTACGACAAAAAAAGAGGAATTTATTGAACATCTGAGTACATCATATTCTGATTTGCCTCCAGCTCAGAATGTTCCTTTCTTTATTCAAGTGAAAGACGGTAAAGTAATAAGTATTACAGAAAAATTTGAATTTACGATTTAGCTAAATGAGGATGTTTAGTTTTTAGTATAAAGAGTATGTAAATAGCTTTGTGCTTCTATATAAATCATGGAATACTATCCTCATAAGAATTATAGAATTGTACTGAATTAACAATTTTACTAATTTAGATTTGTTTTACCAAGTCTATTAATTTTTTATGCATCAGAAACTGATGTTTTAGCAATAGTTTAATAATGTAAGGGTGTACCTTTTTAAAAAGGTTTCTAATTTTAATTTTGGATTTATAGCAATAAGACTAGCCCTTCAGGCTGTTTTTAAGCCTATGATCCATTTTTATTATTATGAATTTAACTTTATTCATATTTATAGATGTTTTTCCATTCTTCCATCAAAGAATATCATTAGTTGGTTTAATATTGAATCCCAATTCCTATACTTTATGTTTATGATAGCCTAAAAGTATCCCAAATTCTATCCGTTAAAAAAGGGCTACACCCTCCAACGGAATATTACTGCTATCAATATGAAGACATACATCACCTAATAAATGTTAATAGTTCTATTAATGCTCGATTGTATTTTCAGTCGGGCATTTTTGCAATTCCCATCGTAGTAGTAGCTAAAGGGATTGCCGCCCGAAAAGGGATGAGAATGTGAAACTTAATATCAGTGGAATCAAGTGGTTGTATAGAATTAACAGAGAAGGGTACTATAGTTGCTAAAAATATCTATGAAAACATAAAATTTTAACAGAATTTTTTACTACTGTAGTCAAAGTATATCCTGAAATAGCAGCAGCAGAAGAAGAAGAAGAAGAAGAAGAAGAATGTAGAATAGAACATGTAATTAGTGATGAGACTTTCTAAGGTTTAGAATTTTGGAAGATAATAGTGATAATTTATAGATAAAATACCATTTAAATTGATTAGAGAATAGTTATTGATTTAATATAAAAATAATTGTATGCTTGACATACAATTATTTTTATTGTATCCTATCTATACAATATGTAGTTAGCCAAAGCTAACGAGGGAAAGAGGGTGTTAAATTGGATGCACAGATTACCCCAAATATCTATTATGAAGTTCTCAATCAATATCAATCTGCGCAGCTTCTATTTGAGGCAATTAAGTTAGATGTTTTTTCTTACTTAGATAAGCCAACAACAGCAAAGGAAATTGCTAATGAGACAGGATATGATGAACAAAATGTGGAATTGCTTTTACTTGCACTTTCATCATGCAGCTATATTGATAAGGAGAACAACAGTTATTGTAACACAAAGGCTGGAGTAGAATATTTGTCAAGGAAAAGTCCCAACTATATCGGACAAACAATTATATTCCGCGAAACCATGACTTCACTTTCTGATATTGGAATCAAAGTTAAACATGGTTCTGAAAAAGAGGCTGGCATTGGATACGATTTTGCTACTTTAGCAGAAGTTACCGTTCCTGAAATGTATGCTACTGGTCGGGTAGAAAATTTTGTTTCAGAAATAAAAACTATCTTTACTGACAGGACCCAGCAGTACAAAATCCTTGATTTAGGTGGAGGTTCCGGCATACTAGCCATTGAGTTTACTAAAAACTATCCCTATAGTAAAGCCTATGTATTTGAATTTCCCAATGTAGCAGTTACAACTAAAAAGATTATTACTCAACACGATATGGGGGATAGAGTTTCGATTTTGACTGGTGACTTTAATACTGATAAGATTGGCAGCTCTTATGATATGGTTATAGCTTCTGGTATATTAGACTTTACCACAGATGATTTAGATAGTTTTATGTCAAAAATCTCGGAATCTCTATTGGATAAAGGATATCTCCTTTTAATAGGACGATACTCAGACACAGAAGGATATACTCAGGAAAATATATTAGGCTGGCTTTCAGGATATATGGATGGGATTAAGCCTTCCCCAACAAGAAGTCGGGTTGAGAATGCACTGAGCAAGGCACAACTTCAACTTGTTCGTTCAATTCAATCCGGGCGATTTCAAGGTTATCTATATAAGAAAGTGATGGTGTAGTATGGAAGGGTTAGGAATTGAAGTTATAAATGCTTTTATCACTCTTACAGAGAATATTGCAAATAGCAGGACAAATATTTTGAATTTTGGAAGCGAGGATATGACCTTTTATCGTGGTGAAATCCATATTATCAAGATGATCGGTGATTATCCGGGGATTTTTAGCTCAGAGATTGCCAGGCGTTTTGGTATTACCCGTGCTGTTGTTCATAAAACTCTACTCAAATTAGAAGAACGGGATCTTGTAATAAAAGAGCAGGATGAAGAAAATAGAAAACGTCATAATTTGTTTTTGACAGAAAAGGGGCAACTAGCCTATCAGTATCATGAAGAGTATCACAATCAGCATGATAAATCCTTATTTGATTATGTGGATGGATTACCTAGTGATCAATTAGAGGCAATCAAGGACTTTTTAGAACATGCAAATAATTTAATTCAAAATCATGCGTGAAATATGCATAAAATAGGAGGGAAAAATGAAAAGACAAATTATTATTTTACTGTTAAAGTTGATAAAGAACGTAGTTTCTGAGCAAAATATCTTGCATTATCAATACCCATCATTCCAATCATGCAATTAGGATAGCTGACAAATGCTTTTTGTTGGGGGATAATGATTATCAAGAAGGAGTGGTACAGGAGGTAATGACAGACTCAAATATCAAAAAGTATTTTTCCGTCCGTTTTTAAACACTATATACTACTTACGAAGGTATACAAATCCCCGCTTTCGTCTTTTTAGATGAAGTTTAGCATATATTTCATTTGAACTGCATGGCCAAAAGGCGGCTTTGATTTTATTTCAAAGCCGTCTTTTACTTTACATAGAGTTGGATTTTCCTATTTGCATAAGTCCCGTGGAGTAATACCAAACCTTTCTTTGAAAGTTTTTGAAAAGTGGCTTACATTTGTATATCCTACAGCAAAAGCTGTTTCGCTTACATTATGCTTTCCACTCTCAAGTAGAGAGAAAGCTTTTTCAAACCGTTGTTCACGAATGAGCTCATATACTGTTTTTCCGAAATGTTGTTTAAATGAACGTTTTAACTTACAATCATTCATCTGTATTATGCGGGATAATTCTAGTAATGTGGGAGGAGATTCCAACCTGTTTAATAGAATTTCACGGGCATACACCAAACGCTCCATATCAGTTTTTGACAGTTGATTAAGGGGATATTTAGAACAATCTTCGCAAAGTAATCTTTCAATATTTATGGACATCAGCTCTAAAATATAGTTTTCAGGTAACAGCTTGTTGAGATTGTCTGATCCTTCAGCAAAACATAAATCTAGTTTTCTTATAATACTCTCTTCCCGTGCATCACCTTTAAAATTGCAGCAATGCACAAGTTTACAAGTTACATATAGACTAATAATAAGAATTTGCTAAAATATAAGAAAATTAAAGTTTGTATCAGAGGTTCTAAAAATAA
The DNA here is from genome assembly GCF_902479755.1 of uncultured Tissierella sp. Lineage (NCBI taxonomy): Bacteria > Bacillati > Bacillota > Tissierellia > Tissierellales > Tissierellaceae > Tissierella > uncultured Tissierella sp. The sequence goes on from NZ_CABSQO010000046.1 coordinate 13,542, forward strand.
TATTTAGTTTCCTTAAGACGTATCATTTATATTAAACGCCATGTTTATTAAAACTAAAAGTTCTATTGATACCGTATAATTCAGAAAAGAAATTTACGGTATTTTTATCTTATGTTTTGAGTAACTAAAGTTATTTATATGAAGTAATGATTATAAATTGAAATGAGAACACTGAACATTGAAAACTAAATAATACAGTATTGGTAAATGGAAATATTTATCAGTTAATCCATATAAATTTATGATATATGTTATAATTTTCATACAAGTAATTCGTAACAGTAGGGAAATATGAACTAACGATTATTTATTAGTGGGAGGTATTATTATGGATTTTAGGAAAGTTTTTAACAGCATTCCTGAAGAATTTGACAAATGGAGAACCCGTTATTGTGATGAACTTTTCGCTCATGTTGTAGAATACTCAAAGCTCGATTCTGGCAAAACAGCTCTTGAAATTGGTCCTGGAACAGGTCAGGCTACCGAACCGATATTAAAAACAGGCTGTTCGTATTTGGCGATTGAACTTGACGAAAATCTTGCAGAGTATACAAAGAATAAACTTAGTTCAGATGATAATTTTCAAATTGTAAATGCTGATTTTGAAACATATGATCTTAGGCATCACCAATTCGATTTGGTCTATTCAGCCGCGACAATCCAATGGATACCAGAGAAAATCGGATTTCCAAAAGTTTATGATATATTAAAAAGCAATGGAACATTTGCGATGATGTTAACTCGGACAGATGAAAAAAGTGCTAATGAGCCCTTATATTTGAAGAGACAGGAAATATACTCTGAATATTTTCATCCAGAAGCAGAATATACATGCAACTTAAATTACAACAATACTGATAAATATGGATTTATTGATATTGAATGCTGTCATTATCACAAAACAAGAGAACTTAATGCTGATGAGTATGTTTCATGGATAAGGACCATGCTTCTCATATAACTCTGCCAGAGCCATATAAATCAAAATTTTACGCAGGCATCAAGGACGCTATTTTGAGTTTTGGCAATAATATAAAGCTTTATGATACAATAGTTTTGTATTTAGCAAGAAAGCTATAACCTCGCAATATACGTATAAGTATGAAGTTAAATTAATTCACTATCTTAATATAGACTAAAGTAAACATTAAAAAAAATATAATTTATAGTTATACAGCTTAAAGATAAGCTGTTTTTTTATTCTGAAATTGAGAATGTCTGATCAATATATTATAATGGAGGTGAAAATATGGGGTGAGGGGAATTTATTATGGATGTAGGAATAGCAATTGTAATTGCTATTTTACTTGGTAGTGTTTTATCTTTTGCTTTTAATACTTGGAGTGATAACCGTGGATGGAAAAAAGTTGAAAATAAAATTGGAAATACTGATGAAGGTTCTCTATATATCCAACATCAGTAAAATAGTATTCGATTGGGAAAAGGTAATGTCGGAAAATAAAGAACTTAAGGCGGAGAACCAAAATATTGGGGAACAGCTAAATAAAATTACTCTAGATAATAATAAAAGTCCATCAGATAATAAAAATCTCATATATGAAAATAAGAAATTAACTAAAAAACTATTAATCAATGTTATAATTGGCATATAGGCAAATTTTAACAAGTGCATACTTGTAATTATTTCAGAGTTAGTATTGTTTTTGATTAGAAAGGAGGCTATTATGCTTAATTTTGAAATAGATTATCCTTCATCAAATTATAAAAATTATATTGAATCTGTTTATGAATTTTGTAAAAACAATAGATTTTCAATGATTTTAAAGGGGTCTTTAGCAAAAGGCACAGCAACAAAATTTTCTGATATAGACTTAATAATTTTAGGCAACATTGATAGTCATAAAGTTGATGAAATTATTTCACTCTATGGCAATCCAGTAATGATCAATTTTACTGAAAACCCTAAAGGTATATTAATCTTGATTTATCAGGATAACATTTCTGTCGATTTGGACATAAGGGAAGCAATTTCACAACAAGATTTGCAAAACAGTATGGTTCTTTTGAAATATGATACAAACTTTATCATAGATAATAAAGAAATTATAAGAAAACGAGTAGAATCTAATTACATAACTAACAGACCAGAATGGTATAAGGTATTAAGGTTATTGCATAGAGGAACTATAAAGTATCTATCTAATAAAACTGACAGTGCATATGATTTATTAGAAGAAATTAAAGAGAGTCTTATCTCATTGAAAATTACTGATTTAAGTTTCAATAATAATTTTGAAGATGACATAAAATGTATCTTTGATAAATTTTATAAAAAATTTAAAGTGGATTCGCAAATTGAAGTTCTATTTCACAATCTTTTCAAAGAATTTTAGAAACTGAATATTTTTCTAATATTAGATTAGAGGAAGTCTGTTTACTTCGCCTAAATGTTTATATATTTTCAACACTGTTCTAAAACACAGCATAAACCTTTAATAGATACCAGTAAAAAACAGGCTAAACAGAAAAATCAGTTTAGTCTATTTTATATGCTAAAAATTAAATAGATAAAAAATTTGAAAACCTGCTAAAAAATACTTGATTTTTATTAGTGGGCTTTTATTTCTATATTAAACAGTAAAGAGACCCTACGGAAAGGTCTTTTTATATATTGGAATGTGCTTTACTCAAGAGAAAATGGGTGATAAGATGTTAGCATGTCTAACGCTTAATACTATTATGTTAAATTAATTAAATTAGGTGAAACAAACATAAGAAATAAATTGACTTTTATTTAAAAACTTTTCAAAAAAAGAAGGACTTTGCCAACCCCTTATCGAACTATATAAGCAAAATCTAATGTAAAGGATGATAAATAATGGTAGAGAGCTTATTATTTATAGCTAGAGATTTATTAAGTTCTTTATGAGTTATGGAATTCACAGAAGGTGAAAAGGATTATATACTAGAGATATAATTATAGTAAAGGGGTATGGATATGAGTAATAAAGTTGGAATTTTAACGGATTTTCGCAAAAAACATCGGAGGACCATAAGTTTAATCATAACTATATTAATTGTTGGTTATTTTATTTTTAAAAGATTTTTTTATAACTACTATGAAGAATATCTAGGAAATGATTTTATTTTTTATATCATCACAATGATAGTTGGACTAGATTTGATATTTGAGATTATTGTACGTTATTATAAAAAAAGAAAACCTAATTAGATTTTTTTATTGTTGTGTGCCCAGCTTTCTTTTGATTATTAAAATAATATAGCAACTTTGTTTATGAATAAAAAAGATAGGAATATTATTTCCTATCTTTTCTCATATATTCTACTGTTCATGCGAGTAGTAATGGTGCCGGTGGCCGGACTCGAACCGGCACGGTGTCGCCACCGGTGGATTTTGAGTCCACTACGTCTGCCAATTCCATCACACCGGCAAAACTATTACAAAGAATATAATAGCACATAATCAATAATTAATCAATATTTTTATTTTGCTTTGTTTACTCAAACCATCTTTTGAGATATACTAGAAGAATGGAGTATAGAATGGAGTGATAAGATGGATAAGAAAAGAATAATAATTATAGATGGTAGCTCTTTGCTACACAGAGCATTTTATGCTTTGCCATTATTGTCCACTAAAAATGGAATATATACCAATGGCATATATGGATTTCTGACTATGTTATATAAAGTACAAGAAGAGAAAAAACCAGACTATATCTGTGTAGCTTTTGATAAAAAAGGCCCTACTTTTAGACATGAGGAGTACGATAAATATAAAGCTCATAGGCAATCTACACCTTCAGAATTAGTACAGCAATTTCCAATTATAAGGGAAATTCTAGATGCTATGAAGGTTCGTCATTTAGAGCTAACTGGTTTTGAGGCAGACGATATTGCAGGAACTTTAGCAAAAATGGGTGAAGAAAGTTCGTTAGAAGTTATTTTAGTTACTGGAGATAAGGATTATCTTCAATTAGCAACAGATAATACTAAAGTTTTAATTACAAGAAAAGGAATTACTGAATTAGAAGAGTTTGATAGGAATATAATAATAGAGAAATATGGAATTACTCCCGAACAACTTATAGATTTAAAGGGTCTAATGGGAGATCAATCCGATAATATCCCAGGAGTACCAGGAATTGGAGAAAAAACGGGACTAAAATTATTAAAAGAATATGGTACAATTGAAAATATCTATGAAAATATAGAGAATATTAGTGGGAAAAAATTAAAGGAAAACCTAATTGAAAACAAACATCTTGCATTTTTAAGTAAAAAACTTGGCGAGATCATGACTGCTGTACCTATGGACATAAGTTTTGAGGAACTAAAGATTGCAGAGCCTGATTGGGAAAACTTAAAGAGGCTTTATAAAGAGTTAGAATTCAATAGTTTGCTTGGAAAGTTTTCTGATGATTTCACAGATAATAATGAGGAAACAAGTATAAACCTTGAATATAGTATGATAGGTGAATTAGATTATAATGAGTTAATCCATACAATTAAAAAGGAAGGAAAATTTGGATTTAAGTTTATTATATCTAATGATAATTATATTGAGGATAAAATAGTAGCATTAGGTATCAAAACTCAAGGTGTTCCAACTAAAATTGTTTATCTACAAGAAGATAAAAAGAACTTTATAGATAGCTTTAAATTAATTTTTGAAGATAAGTCTATTGAAAAAATAGGGCATAATTTAAAATCTGATATAGTAATATTATCAAGATTAGGAATTAAGATAGATAATATTACTTTTGACTCTATGATAGCTCAATATTTAATTAATCCTGCTCAATCTTCATATACTATAAATGAGATTAGCAAAGAATACTTGAATGTCTATGGTATGGATGAAGAATCTTTATTGGGGAAAGGTAAGAGTAAAAGAAGTTTTAGTGATTTATGTGAAGAAGAGATAGGAAATTGTCTTTCATTTACATTAGATACAATATTGAATGTAGAGTCTAAGATGAAAGAGATTATTAAAGAGCAAGAGATGTTAGACCTCTATTATAATGTTGAGCTACCTTTAGTAGAAGTCCTAGGAAGTATGGAATACTATGGATTTAAGATAGATACAGATGAACTAAAGAAGCTTGGCAAGGAATATGACGAAGAAATAAACTCCTTAACAACTGATATATATACCTTAGCTGATGTAGAATTCAATATCAATTCACCTAAGCAATTAGGAGAAATTTTATTTGATAAGTTATCTTTGCCAATTGTTAAAAAGACTAAAACTGGATATTCAACTGATGCAGAGGTTTTAGATAAACTAAAGGATCAACATCCTATCGTTGATAAAGTTCTTAGATATAGACAGATAGTAAAGCTAAAATCAACTTATATAGATGGACTTTTAAATTTGATTAACAAAGATACCAATAGAGTTCATTCAAGTTTTAATCAGACTATAACTACTACTGGAAGAATAAGTAGTACAGAACCAAACCTACAGAATATACCAATTCGAACAGACGACGGTAGAAAAATTAGGAAAGCTTTTATTGCAGAGAATAATAACTATGTGCTTGTAGATGCTGATTATTCTCAAATAGAACTAAGGGTATTAGCTCATATATCTAAGGATTCTAAATTAATGGAAGCTTTTATTAATAATGAGGATATTCATAGAAAGACTGCTTCAGAAGTATTTAACGTACCTAAGGAAGAGGTTAGCTCTATAATGAGAAGTAGAGCAAAGGCAGTAAATTTTGGAATAGTTTACGGAATTTCAGATTATGGTTTATCTAGAGATTTAAATATTTCAAGAAAAGAGGCTAAGGAATATATTGATAACTATTTAAAAAATTATAAGATGGTTAAAGAATATATGGAAAATATAGTTGAGGAAGGTAAAGAAAAAGGATATGTAGAAACCATTCTTCATAGAAGAAGATATATTCCAGAGCTTAAGGCCAAAAATTTTAATATTAAATCTTTTGGTGAGCGTATAGCTATGAATACACCTATACAAGGCTCAGCAGCAGATATAATAAAGATGGCTATGGTTAAAGTATATAATGAGCTAAAAATAAGGAATCTAAAATCAAGATTGATACTACAAATTCATGATGAGTTGATAATCGAAGCAGAAAAAGATGAAATTGAAGAAGTAAAAGATATAATGAAAAATATAATGGAAAATTCGATAAAGTTAAATGTACCTCTTATAGTAGATTTAGAGGTAGGTGATAGTTGGTATGACACTAAATAGTTGTATATTAATTGGATTGACAGGTGGAATATCTACTGGCAAATCTACAGTTTCTAAAATGATTATAGATAAGGGATATTCATTAATTGATGCAGATAAAGTTGCTAGAGAAGTTGTTGAAATTAATAAACCAGCGTATATAAAGATAGTTGAGGAATTTGGAGAAAAGATATTGCTGGATGATAAATCTATAGATAGAAAAGCACTAGGAAAAATTATCTTTAGCAATAGGGAGTATCGAGAAAGATTAAATACCATTATTCATCCATATATATTTGAAGCCATAAGACTAAAAATAGATGAGTTATCTTTGGAGAAAAGAATTGTATTTTTAGACATTCCTTTATTGTTTGAACAATATGATCTCTGGGAGAAATATAATATTACTTTCGATGAAATATGGTTGGTATATCTAGAGAAGGATATTCAAATAGAAAGATTGATGAAAAGAGATGGAATATCAAAAGAAGAGGCTTTAAAGAAAATGCAAGCACAGATGGATATAAACTATAAAAAAGCAAGGTCTTCCAAGACAATTGATAATAGTGGAGATGTTGAATATTTAAAAGAACAGGTAGATAAATTGTTAAAGGAATTAATCTAATCTTGGAGGGGTTCTTCTATTGTTTAAAACTATAAAAAAGATTAAAAAAATAATTATATTTATAGCTGCTATATTTTTAATACTTACAATAGGGATTATTTTACTAACAACGAATTATCCCATAGGATATAAGAGTATGATAGTAGAATATTCTAAGGAATATGATTTGGATCCATATTTAGTAGCTTCTATAATAAATGTTGAGAGTAAATATGATAAGGATGCTATTTCTCAAAAAGGTGCTAGAGGATTAATGCAAATATCACCTTCAACGGGAAAGTGGGCTAGTGAAGTTTTGGGAATAGATAATTATAGTGAAGATATATTATTTGATCCTGAAACAAATATAAGAATTGGTACTTGGTATCTTGATACTTTGTTCAAGGAATTTGACTATAATTTAGAACTAGTTTTAGCTGCATATAATGCAGGAAGCGGGAATGTAAGTAAATGGCTGAAAGATGAAAAGTATAGTAATGATAGAACTAGCTTGTCTATTATTCCATTTAAGGAGACCGAGGATTATTTAGTAAGGGTAAATCAAAGTTATAAGGTTTATAGTACGTTGTATAAAAAATATATCATGAATCCTAGTGATAAAGATTCTGTTTATATTAATTTACTGCATAATATCAGAAAGATTATAAAAGAAATAATAAGAAACGTGTGATAAGGTGGGGGAAAGATGAAAAACAAAAAATACTTGTGCTTGATTCTTATGATTTTAATAACAGCCACAGCCGTGGGATGTGCACAAAATGAATTAAATGTGGGAAATGATGATATAACTGAAGATAAAAAAATCTCCATTGAATATGATCCTGTGGAAGGGGGTCAAGTAGTTGTCCCTTTAACTAATTTTAATACACTAAATCCATTAATGACAGAGAATAGTAGTTATTATTTTTTTTCCAAACTTATTTTTGAAGGCCTATTCGAGTTTGACAATGACTTAAATATAGTGAATCAATTAGCTGAATCTTATAATATTCTGGATGAGGGGAGAACTATTGAAATAAAATTAAAAGATAATATTTTTTGGCATGATGGTGAGGAATTCAAGCCCGAAGATGTAGTCTTTACAGTAAATACTATTAAATATGCAAGTGCAGATAGTACATACAGACAAATGTTTTTAAATGCAATGGGATCTACCAGCACATCGGATATAAAAAGAATTATGGATATTACTATTACAGGCAGTAATGATATAGTAATTACCTTTGATAGAGCTTTTAGCAATAATCTTGAAGTTCTAACTTTTCCTATAATACCAAAACATGCTTTTACTTCAGGAAAATCAGGTAATAGTGATTACATTAAGGCTTTACAATTAGATGATTATAAGCCAATAGGTACTGGTCCGTTTAAATTCCAAACATATGAAAAGATGAAGGAAATAAGGTTATCAGCAAGCGATAATTATAGAGGTGGTAGGCCGTATATTGATGAGATATTAGGCAGAGTGTTAGAAAGTGAAGAAGATATCTTAACTGCCTTTGAGACAGGACAGATAAATATAGCCACAACTGTAGGCGTTGATTGGGACAAGTATAGTCAAAATAGCAGAATTAAAGCGTTAGAGTTTGTATCCGCAAATTATGAATTTTTAGGATTTAACTTTGGAAAGGAATTATTTTCTGGAGAAAAAGGAGAAGGATTAAGACGAGCTATTGCTTATGGAATAGACAGACAGTCTATTATTCAAAAACTTTACCTAGGACATGGAACACAAACTGATGTGCCTATTCATCCAGATTCTTGGCTGTTATCCGAAAAAGCAAATACTTTTGGTTATAACTTAGATTTAGCAAAGGAAGAATTAAAAAAATTAGGGTGGAAGGATACAAATAACGATGGAATATTAGAAGATGAAAATGGTAAAGGTCTTTCGCTTAAGATTTTAACTAACTCATATAATCTAATGAGACTAAAAACTGCAGAGATGATAAAAGATGATTTGAAAAAATTGGGGATAGATGTTAGTATTTATCCTGAGAATAAGAAGGAAGAAGATATTACAGTAGAAGATATTCAGGGACAGTGGACAGAAGTAAATCAACTTTTAGGAGCTGGTGACTATGATATGACTCTTCTTGGATGGCAATTATCTGTAATTCCAGATTTGTCTTTTGCATTCCATAGCTCACAAATTCCTTATAATACAAATTTTATTAAATACTCTAATCCAAATATGGATGAATTACTTCAAAATGTGTTTCTTAAATCTTCTAGAGATGAAAAAGTGAAGGCATATGATGAATTACAAAGCTTCATAGTAGAGGATTTACCATATATAAGTTTGTTTTTTAAAAACAAGGCTTTGCTAATAGATAGTAAAATAGTAGGAGAGTTAAATCCAGCATTCTTCAACCCATATAAAGGGATAGAAAAATGCTATATACCTAAGGATTTACAATAAATATTCAATAAAAGAAATATACGTGGAAGAAATATGATATTGAAAAAGCTTTAAAAATGTAGTATTATAGTATAGGTAATTTGATTGCAGGAGTGGCGGAACGGCAGACGCGCTATCTTGAGGGGGTAGTAAGCAAAGCTTGTGAGGGTTCAAATCCCTTCTCCTGCACCATAATACATAATAAACTACATCTCCATCTCTGATGGAGTTTTTTTATTGAAATAAAAATCTATTTTAAGTATAAGGAGGTTTCTAAATGAAGAAAGACATAACTAATAAATTAGGAACAGAGAGTGTAGGTAGACTATTATTAAACTTAGCTCTACCAGCGATCATAGCCCAGCTTGTTAATATGCTTTATAATATTGTTGATCGTATATACATAGGTCATATTCCAGGAATAGGAGCGACTGCATTAACAGGTGTAGGCGTAACATTTCCAATTATAATGATTATTACAGCATTTAGTTCACTAATTGGGATGGGTGGTGCTCCAAGAGCTGCAATAAAAATGGGAGAACAAAGAGACGATTTGGCTGAAGAAATACTAGGTAATTGTTTTACGCTTCTAATAGGAATTGCAATTATTCTAACGATTCTTTTCTTAATTACTGGTGAAAGGTTATTAATGATGTTTGGTGCCAGCAGCGAAACAATTAGCTATGGACTTAGTTATTTAAATATATATGTGGCTGGAACCATATTTGTAATGATTACCTTAGGGCTAAATAGCTTTATATCAACTCAAGGATTTTCTAAAATCAGTATGTTAACAGTAGTTATAGGTGCAGTAATTAATATAATTCTAGATCCTATTTTAATATTTGGCTTTAATATGGGAGTACAAGGTGCTGCTATAGCAACAGTAATTTCACAAGCAGTTTCAGCTATCTGGGTTCTTAGATTTATGGTGGGGGAAAAGACAAAACTTAAAATTCATAAGAGATATTTAAAATTGAAAAAAGAAGCTATAATTCCAGTGCTTATGTTAGGAATTTCACCATTTATAATGAACAGTACGGAGAGTCTTTTAAATATCTCTTTAAATGCTTCTTTACAAAAATATGGGGGAGATATTGCAGTAGGAGCAATGACTATTCTTTCAAGTTTAATGCAGATAATGTTTTTACCCTTAGCAGGATTAACTCAAGGGGCCCAGCCAATAATTAGCTATAACTATGGGGCAAAAAATAATGAACGAGTAAAAGAAACCTTTAAATTACTTATTCTGTCCGCTATGATATTTTCACTTGTTTTATGGACTCTTATGATGATATTTCCAAAAGTTTTTGTATCTTTATTTACTAAGGATATAGAACTAATGAATATCACAGTATGGGCAATGAGAATTTATCTAGGAGCAGGAGTTGTACTTGGTGCACAAATTGCTTGCCAGCAAACTTTTATAGCAATAGGACAGGCTAAAATTTCCTTATTTTTGGCATTACTTAGAAAAATCATTTTATTAATTCCTTTAATATATGTTTTACCAATTTTCTTTAAGGATAAAGTATTTGCAGTATTTTTTGCGGAGCCTATAGCAGATATTATAGCAGTTACTGTGACAGTTGTTGTTTTCGCAATACAATTTAAAAAGCTATTACTTGAGAATATATAATATGGCCTTTAAAAAACAAATATATAGAGGGTTTCTTTAAGTAAGATTTATATATAAGTCATCGATCTATTAATATTTAACAAAATAATAGTTGTAGTGATAAGAATTTGATTAGAAAGAAATTTAAAACTATATAAAATATATATTGTTAAATATATAAAAAATAGTCAAATAATTATAGAAAAGTAATTATTATTTGCTATTGTTTGAATATTCTTATACAATTATATTAAGAATAAAAGATTGCTCAATTATATTATTTGATATAACAAATTAAAGAGACCGGGAGGGAAAAATGAGAGAGATTCGTCAATTAAATGAAGAACATATAGATGCGTATACGGATATTGCTTTTAATGCATACCCAAGCTTCAAGAATTTAGAAAAGGATGCAGTAGAAAAATATAAAAAAATAGCTGTGGAAATTATGACAAATGATCCAGATGTAACTTTTTACGGGATGTTTGAAGGTGAAAAGTTAATTGCTGTAATGCGACTTTTTGATTTTAGAATGAATTGTTTTGGAAAGATATTACCTGTGTCAGGTGTTGGTTTTTTAGGTGTGCATTTAATGCATAAAAAAGAAAAGTGTGCTAAAGCTATGATAGAATTTTATGAAGAAATTTATAAGAAGAAAGGTACTCCTATTGGAATGTTATTGCCATTTAGACCAGATTTTTATAAAAGAATGGGCTATGGAATGGGTACAAAGATGAACCAATACAGATTGCCTCCAGATAGAATTCCAGCATACTTCGGAAAAAGCGACTTGAGATACGTAGAAAAAGAGGGCTTTGATAAATTGTTTGATTGTCACAGCAGGGTAGTTGCAAAAAAACATGGAATGATAATGAAAATTGGAGATGAAATAAGAGATCTAAAAAATGACCCATATAACAAAATTATAGCTAATTATGATGAAAAAGGAAATATTAATGGATATCTTGTATTTAAATTCCAAAATGCTAAGGATGGGAATTATACAATAAATAATATTTATATAAAAGAATTGATTTATGAAAATACAGATGTGCTTAAGAAACTTCTGGGCTTTCTTCGAAAGCAGGATGATCAGGTAAATTTAGTTGTGTTCAATACAGAGGATGAGAATTTCTACTATTTATTCGATAATCCTCTTAATGATTCCTTAAATTATATCCCATATGGATATATTGAAAGCAATACTCAGGCAGTAGGTGTAATGTATAAATTATTTGATATTAATCAAGCTTTTGAACAATGTTCCCATAGAAATTATAACAATTCGAATTTGAAGGTAAGGTTTTTGGTATATGATGAATTGAATAATAAAGAAATTGAAATAGTAGTAAACTTTATAGATGGAATTGTAAATACTGATTCGGAAAAGTTTGATGTAACTATGAGAACTAATATGGCAAACTTTTCATCTTTATTCTTAGGCTCTACATCTGTAATAGGAATGTATAATTTAGGACTTTTAGAGCTAGACAACGTAGAGTTTTTGGAGGATATTGATAGAACGTTTTACTGTAGTCAAAAACCAGTTTGTTATACTGATTTTTAAATAATAATGAAAAGTGAATGTTAAAATAAAGAAAAACCCATCTCTAAGTAATTGATTATACTTAAATCAAGGGGGATGCTTTTGTGAAAGTCACTATTTCAGATTTGATAAACTTAGAAAGACTTGGTGCTATGAGGTTTATTGAAGGGAAAAGTCGACTTAATAGGATAGTTATACATTATTGGTTTTAACTTTCGTAATTCAGAGTATTATAATTAGCTGTCCTTAGTTGTTAAAATTTATATCTATAATTAGCTTATAGATGTTTTTAATTAATTGAAGATAGCGATAATCTCTTTTTACAAACTAAAAAATAGATGTGATTATAAATATTTTAGGATTACAATTAAATCTATACTTAAGTAAATAGATGCTTCTATCTAGTAAGAATCAAAATAAGATTAAAACTAGAAAGAAGCATATTTTATTGAAACAATAATAAAAAATAATAGAAAAATTTTCTATATATGATAAACTAATAAGGTGATGATATTTAAAAGAATATGGAGGGATTTATTTGGATATTAAATCTAAAATAAGAGTAATAGAAGATTTCCCAGAGAAAGGTATTAGTTTTAAGGATATAACTACTTTAATAAAGGATGGAGAAGCATTTCAAGAAGTTGTAAATAGAATAGTAGATGATTTAAAAGGAAGGGAAGTTGATTATATAGCTGGACCAGAAGCAAGAGGATTTTTACTTGGTGCAGCTGTTGCCTATGCTCTGGGTATAGGATTTATTCCTATTAGAAAGCCGGGGAAATTACCAGCAGAAACAGTTAAACATGAATATGAACTAGAATATGGTAATAACACACTTGAAATACATTTTGATGCTATTGAGAAAGGTAAAAAGGTTGCTATAGTAGATGACTTGTTAGCTACAGGAGGGACAGTATTATCAGCAGTTAAATTAATAGAATCTATTGGTGGTGAAGTGGTTGCATTAGAGTTTTTAATTGAGTTAGAATTTTTAAAGGGTAGAGATAAATTATCAAATTACCATACGAATTCATTAGTTAAATATGATAGATAGTAAATCTATTATTAATATATATCAATAA
>NZ_CABSQO010000047.1:0-26823 GCF_902479755.1 uncultured Tissierella sp.
ACATTGTACCATACAGAGGTTGGAGTCCTCAATTTTCATTTAAGTTTACAAAACGTCATAATTTTTAAGGAGGTAAAGATGAAAGTAGGAATTCCTAAAGGGTTATTGTATTATACATATCATCCTTTTTTACAAACATTTTTTTCTGAACTAGGAGCTGAAATAATTACTTCATCTGATACTAATAAAAAGATATTAGATGAAGGTATTAAATATTCAGTAGATGAAGCTTGTCTTCCAGTTAAGATATTTCATGGGCATGTTTCTTCATTGAAAGATAAATGTGACATTATTGTAATTCCTAGAATAATGCAGGTTAGAGAAAGAGAATATATATGTCCAAAGTTCTGCGGACTTCCTGAAATGATCTTAAATAGTATACCTGATATTACTGAAACTATTACAGAGCCTATTTATGCTATATCAAAAAGAAGACTTTATAGCTGGGCTGAAGAAGCAGGAAGTAAAATAACAAAAGATAGTTCTAGAATAAGAAAGGCGTTTAGTATGGCATTAGATGAACAGAAAAGTCATAAACAAGGCATAAAAGATGAGAATTACAAATTTAGAGTTGCTTTGGCAGGTCATCCATATAATATTTATGATAATTTTATTAATATGAACATAGTCCAAAAACTTAATGAATTAGGGGTAGGTGTCATAACAGAAGAACATGTGGATGATGAATCGATAGATTTGGAAGTTAAAAAATTATATAAAAGACCTTTCTGGACATTTGCTAGAAATTCCTATGGATTTACAGTATATGGATCTAGAGAAGGACTATTTGATGGAATTATATATATATCTTCCTTTGCATGTGGAATAGATTCTGTAGTAGTTGAACTTATTAAGGATAAAATAGGGGAATTTCCTTTTATGATATTGAAGGTAGATGAGCATACTGGTGAGGCAGGTCTTGATACAAGAGTGGAAGCTTTTGTAGATATGTTGGAAAGGAGTCATTAATATGAAAATAACAGCTCCACATTTAGGAAATGTATATTTAGCTGCAAAAACATTATTTGATGGTCTTGAAGTAGAGTATATAATGCCACCATTTAATAATAAGGAAGCTCTGGAAATTGGTTCTTTACATTCTCCTGAAGAAATGTGCCTACCATTCAAAATAATGATAGGAAATTATATACAGGCTATTGAAAAAGGGGCGAATACAGTAATACTTCCAGGAAGCTGTGGACCATGTAGATTTGGAGAATATGGTGAAATGCAGATAAACTTATTGAATAAGCTTGGATACAATTTAGAGTTTATATTATTAGATTTTCCAAAAGATATAGGGATAAAAGAACTATTTCATAGAATAAACAGGATATCGGGAGGCAGTAATAAACGAAATCATCAAAAGATAAGGGCTTTATTAGATGCCATAAAGGTGATAAATTTAATTGATGAAATAGAAGCAAAGGCACATTATTTAGCTGGATATGAAAAGATAAATGGTCAATGTAAATCTCTGCTAAATAATTGTAAGAGAGATGCTTTAAAATGTAAGAGTCCTAAAGAAATGATTAATTTGCTAGAAGACTATAAAAATAATATAAATAGTATAGAAATAGACAAAAATAAAAATCCAATTAAAATAGCTATAATAGGCGAAATTTATACTGTAATTGAACCATTTTCAAACTTATATGTTGAGGATAAATTGATGGATTATGGAATTACAACATCAAGAGGGTTGACACCTAGTTGGTGGGTCAAAAATACTGCATTAGTTCCTACTAAATTAAATTCACTTGATATAAAAAGAGGAGCGAAAGAATATCTCAACCTTGGAATAGGGGGGCATGCAAGGGAATGTATTGGTGAAGCAGTTTTGGCTTATGAGGGAGGTTTTGATGGGGCTATTCAAATATTTCCAATGGGCTGTATGCCAGAAATCGTTTCGAAGGCAATCTTGCCTACAATATCAAAGGATAAAGATTTCCCTATAATGTCCCTTGTAGTTGATGAAATGACTGGTGAAGCTGGATTTGTTACTAGGATTGAAGCATTTGTAGATTTGCTTGAAAGGAGAAAGAAAGATGCATTATCTTGGAGTTGATGTAGGTTCAGTGAGTACTAATCTTGTGATTTTAGATAACAAGATGAATGTAATAGAAAAGATTTATTTAAGGACTAAGGGAAGTCCAATAAAGGCTGTTCAGGATGGACTAAAGATTTTAAGGGATAAATATGATGGAATCAAAATTGGAGCAGCTGGAACTACTGGAAGCGGCAGACAGATAGCTGCAACATTAATAGGAGCTGATGCAATAAAGAATGAAATAACAACCCATGCAGTTGCTGCCCTTGAGATAGATAAGGATGTAAAAACAATAATTGAAATTGGAGGTCAGGATTCAAAAATTATTATTCTAAGAAATGGAGTAGTCTCTGACTTTGGAATGAATACAGTTTGCGCAGCGGGTACAGGTTCATTTATCGATAGACAGGCAGAAAGACTTGATATTCCAATTGAAGAATTTGGTGATTATGCTTTAAAATCAAATACAGCTGTAAGAATTGCTGGAAGGTGTGCAGTTTTTGCTGAATCAGATATGATACATAAGCAGCAGTTGGGATATAATAAATCTGATATAATAAGAGGTCTTTGTGATGCTTTAGTTAGAAACTACCTTAATAATATTGGAAAAGGTAAAGAGATTATGCCTAAAGTATTTTTTCAAGGAGGAGTTGCAGCTAATAAAGGAATAAAAACAGCCTTTGAAAATGCTTTGAATTTTGAGATATTTGTTCCTGAACATTATAATGTAATGGGTTCAATAGGTGCCGCTATAATAGCGAAGGAAGCTGTTGAAAAAAATGGGAGGACCAATTTCAAAGGTCTAGATCTTGCAGAAAATAAATTCATTTCTAAAAGTTTTGAATGTAATGGATGTGCAAATAGATGTGAAGTTGTTACTATTAATGAGAACAGCAGTGATATTGGCTGCTTTGGAGATAGATGTGGAAAATGGAGCAATAAAATTGCCATATAAGAATAAGCTCAGGCTTAGAAGCCTGAGCTTATTCTTATAGAAAACAGGAAAGTTCTACTTTAATGTTATCGATAGACGCTTTTCCTACGTTTCTAAAAATCATCTTTAAATAATTTTTCGATAGTATTTACATCATGACCAACTTTTAGAGGGCTTACTGATGGACCTTCTAATATTTCTCCTTGATAGGAAAATCTTGAACCATGGCAAGGACAATCCCAGGATCTTTCAGCAGAATTCCAGTTTAATTCACATCCCATATGTGTGCAAGTGGTATTTACTAAGTAAAGCTTACCTTCCTCATCTCTATAGGCTCCAACCCTATTTCCATCTATTTCTAAGACTTTTCCTTCTCCATTCTGGATATCTATATCTTTATCTAATGATGAAAGTTTTCCCTTTACTAGATGTTTTGCAACGTCGGCATTCTGAACAATAAAATTTTTTGTAGATGCAGCAATGGTTTTACGTGATGGATCATATACATCTTGCCATGGACTTTCACCTTTTATAATCAAATCCTTAAGGACTAAGGAGGAGACTGTACTATTTGTCATTCCCCATTTTTGGAATCCAGTGGCTACATATAGGTTAGGCGTATTTGAAGTGAATTTTCCTATATAGGGTATACCGTCTAAAGTCATGCAATCTTGAGTAGACCATCGAAATGGAACATCCTCTATAGTAAATACCTCACTTGCAAAATCTATTAATGCTCCATAATGTCTGTTCATATCTTCACCTTGACCAGTTTTGTGTTCGTCTCCAACCACTAGGATAAGCTCACCTCCTGGTATATTTTGATGTCTCAGGGAACGGGTGGGTTTTTCTGCGTTTATATACATTCCACCTGGATATTTTTCCTTTGCTCTAATCCCTACAATATAAGTTCTGGAAGTATAAATTCTTGCGAAGTACATTCCATGCTTATTATAAAAGGGATAGTGAGATGCAATAATTACCTTTTCAGCAGTGATTTTTTTTCCATGTGAAGTTACAATTACATAATTGTCGCTTTCCTCAATATCTACGATTCTAGTTTGTTCATATATCTGAACACCCTTATTATGAATAATCTCTGCTAAAGAAAATAAATACTTAAGGGGATGAAATTGAGCTTGATTATCAAATCGAACAGCTCCCTTAATGGGAATTGGAAAAGGTATATTTTCTATATAGGAAGCTTTTATACCTAGACTTGAGGCTGCTTTGACTTCATCATGAATTTTTTGTAAGTACTCATCTTGTTGTGTATATACAAATGAGGATTGAGAAATATATTCGCAATCTATATTATTTTCTTCTGCAATTTTTTTAATTTCATGAATGGCAGTTTCGTTTGCAGTAGCATATTGTTTCGCTAGTTCTGATCCCAATTGATTTTGAATTTTATCGTAAATAAGACTATGCTGTGAAGTAATTTTGGCCGTTGTATGTCCTGAAGCACCATGACCTATGTGAGTTGCTTCAAGAACAGCAATTTTAAACCCTTCTTTTTCTAATTGATATGCACATTGAATTCCCGCCAATCCACCTCCAACTATTGCAATGTCTACAGTTATATCTTCTTCTAAAGCAGGATAATTAGTCATAAATGCAGATGCTAACCAATAGGAAATGGGTTGCTTTTCAAAATACCTCTTATTATTTATAATCATATTTTCCTCCATATCATCAATTATTTAATATATATCTTTTGCTTATATAATACTAATTATTCAAATTTTGTTAATTAAGAAGGACCATTGAATAAATCAATAGTCCTTTCTTAATAAGTTATATAAATTTATTTTCTGCCAACGGCAGATGGCTTTTCAGTTCATCTGGAGAAATAACCTTTTTCGTCAGGAACTCAGTAATTTACTTCACCTGTAGTTCTGTTAATAACTATATACTCTTCACCATTTATAAATCTCATTTCCATATCAATCACCTCCTTGTAAATAGTATCTTATTATAGATAAGAATTATACGATATAGATTAAGCATAGATAGAATTTATAACTAATTCTTATAGATTAATATTAAAATTTGTATTGAAAGTATTTACTTAATTCATATTAAAGTTAATATAAATGACTTAAGATTTGTTGATAAATAAATATATCCATGATATAATCAATTAAATATCTTGAAGGGAGAGTTGCAAGTGGGTATTAGTTTTATAAGAATTCGTTTTTTAATTGTTAGATAAAAACAATTAGATATTTTATAAGGTATAATTGCCTAGGAAATAGGTCTGTTTCTTGTACCTTATCTTAATGGATTCTTGTAATGAACATTCATGCAGCTTTATATTTAGTTTATACCTTGTTCAGAAAAACAAGGTATTTTTGTATTTGTTTGATCTATAGATATGGAGATATCAAAAGCTATAAATGAGTAGTTTATTTATAGCTTTTTTGTTTTTTGAAAATTTATTTATAAAAAGAATATACAAGAATCCACATTTGATCATTATTTTAAATTTATGAATGGCGGTGGATGTATGATTAAAATACAGGATACACAGAATTTTCTCTATAACAGAAGATTGGTAGTGGATTTAATAAAGAAAAGCAATATAGATAAAGATGACATAATAATTGAGATTGGACCAGGTAAGGGAATTATTACAAATGAGCTAGCCACAAGAGCCAAAAGAATATATGGAATAGAATATGATGTTCATTTATATGACGAACTTAAAAGTAGATTTTTAAATGTAGAAAATGTTGAAATTATATATGGAGATTTTCTAGAGTTTAACTTGCTGGAAAAATATAAATACAAGGTTTTTTCAAATATTCCATATAATATTACAGCAAAAATCTTGCTTAAGTTAACATCTTTTTCTAATCCTCCTGAAGATATATATATTATTATTCAAGATGAGGCAGCCAGAAAATATGCTGGCAATCCATATAGTAGAGAAAGTATGAGATCTTTACTTCTTAAGCCATATTTTGAATTCAAAATTATCCATAGATTTAGAAATACGGATTTTGTTCCTGTTCCTAAAGTTAATAGTGTTTTTCTTCATATCAAAAAGAGAGAAAATACTTTAATAGATAAAAAGAACTCAGATTTGTATAATGATTTTATTGCATATATTTTTAGCAGCAGTGGCAATAACTTAAAGGAAAAAACTAAGAATATTTTTTCCTATAAGCAGCTTAAACGACTTTCTGAAAATATAGGATTTCAAATTACTGATAGTCCAGTCAATTTAAACTTTGAAAAATGGCTTAAAATTTTTCAATATTTTATAATAGGTGTTTCTATAGATAAACAAAAATTGATTTATAATGAATACGTTCGGCTTCTCAATGAGCAAAGCAAAATAGATAAAAGAAATCGGAATTTTAAATATTAGAAATCGGATAATTTAATTTTTGTAACCTTTTGGGATTTTAGCTAGTATAGTTATATGAAATGATAGCTATCAGTTAGATTATTAAGGAAGATGTGAAAGTGGAAAATTTTATTAATATAACAGATTTGAAAAGTAAGGAGGAATTCTATAGAAAATATAAATATTTAGTATGGTTAATAAACTTAGACTAAAAATATTTAATTTGATAAAAGTGATAAATTATGCCTTAAACTTAGATTGCCAAGGTTATATAGGAATTATATAGCCTTGGCAATAGGCTTTATAATAAGGAACTAATTAGATTAGCAATAAAATTTACATGGGAACTGTTTAATTATTCCATTACTCATTACGTCTGCCATTTCTAAAGCTTGGATTTCAAGCTTATCATATGTTTCTATACTTGCTTCGTAGTCTTTATTAATCATATCAAGGGCTTCGGTTTTTACGAAATCTAAATGTTCAAATAACATTCTTTTCCATTCTTCTTCAGACCAAAAAGGATTAATAGTACCAAGTAAAGTTGCTATTTCCTCTGCATTTTTATACCAGTTTTTTTCAAGTTCTTCTGCTTTTTTATTATCACCAGCTATAA
The DNA here is from genome assembly GCF_902479755.1 of uncultured Tissierella sp. Taxonomy (NCBI): domain Bacteria; kingdom Bacillati; phylum Bacillota; class Tissierellia; order Tissierellales; family Tissierellaceae; genus Tissierella; species uncultured Tissierella sp. The sequence goes on from NZ_CABSQO010000047.1 coordinate 6,956, forward strand.
CAGCTTTAACAAGATCAGCAGCTAAAGTGAGATGCTTTGTAAGTAATTCAGCAAAATTAGTGGCTATAGTATCTCCATAAAATGGCTTTAATGCTTCACCAAAATCCAAAGGATTTCGAAGAAGGCGGTTGACGGTATATTTTTCATCAGGTAAATTAAAGACAATACTTGTAATTGCCATTCTAGTCCAAGCACTATGCTGTTCCCACAACATACGAAACTCATTCATTAAATTCAATTGGCATCTAGTAATACATTCCATACTTTGACCACCTTTATGATATATTTATTACCATATTATGTTAGATGAATTATAAGGTTCAATAAACAAAAATAATTATTAGTTAATAGATAAGATAATAGAAAAACTCATTTCTAGATAGGCCCTATTTAAAGTTTTATCAGAAATGAGTTTCTGTTAGTTATACTGTAGATATGAAATTTTATAATCCAGACTGTATATCTTCTATCATTGTCATTGTTCCGGTTAATCCGCCAGAAGCCACATACCAAACTTGTGAGCTAAGATATATTATTTTATCATTTTTATAAGCCTGAGTTTGTTTAATAATATCATTATCAAAAATTTGTTCTGCTGATGTACTGCCACCAGTAGTAGCAGCTCTATCAATAATTAGAATATATTGAGGATCTTTTTCTAATATATATTCAAAGGTAACTTTATCACCATGATTATCTGCGGGTATATTTTTATCTATAGGTATAAATCCAAAATCACCATGTATTATACCAAATCGAGAACCTTCACCATAAACGCTTATAGCGCCATCGTTAGCCATAACTATAAGAGCATTTTTTTCATCTTCTGTAACAGCCTTATTTAAAGCTTGAACAGCTTCATTAATGGAGGCAAGTTCTTTTTCCACTAGATCTTCTTTTCCAAAGATTTCACCTAAAAGTTTAACATTATCGGTAAATGACTTCATATAGTTAGCGCCATCAATGTTTAAAAATACAGTAGGAGCTATTTTAGCCAGTTCATCGTATACTTCTGCTTGTCTACCAGATACAAAAATTACATCTGGCTCAAGCTCAAAAATTTTTTCAAAATTGGGTTCAAATAATGTCCCTACATCTTCATATTTTTCATCATTAAATTTTTCAAGAAACGTTGGAATGTTAGACTTTGGAAGTCCTATAATTTCCACTCCAAGTTTATCTAAGGAATCTAAAGTTGCATAGTCAAATACAATTACTTTTTCAGGTTTTTTATTAACAACAGTTTCTCCTAGATGATGGGTAATAGTTATAGTAGAAGGTTCTTCAGCGTTTTCATTTGGAGTTTGTACATTTTCTTCATTCTGAGAATCGACTACAATGTCTTCAGGAGTTTTTTTAGAGTTGCAAGCAGTAAGAGTTAAAGCAGCAACAATTACTAAGACTAAAATAAGTAAACTTTTTGTTTTTTTCATATTTTCCACCTCATAATATTTTTTATTCTAGTAATAAACACATATCCTATAGTTTTCTATATCTTGGATACTAAATTTCATATCATATATTTCTTCTAATACATCTTTAGATATAATATCATTAACCACCCCCTCTTTAGCTATTTTGCCATCATTTAAAGCTATGATATAGTCTGAATAGCAAGAGGCAAAATTAATATCATGTATAACTATAACAACTGTTTTCCCCAAATCATCTACCAGCTGTCTTAGTATTTTCATAATATCTACAGAATGCTTCATGTCTAGGTTGTTAAGAGGCTCATCTAGTAGAATATATTCTGTATTTTGAGCTATAACCATAGCAATATAAGCCCTTTGCCTTTGACCTCCACTAAGCTCATCTAGATATTTATCTTGAATATCATTAAGAGCCATGTAAGCCAAAGCGTCATCTACATATTTCCAATCTTCAGCAGTTAGTTTTCCCTTAGAATATGGGAAGCGACCAAAGCTGACTAATTCTCTAATAGTAAGTCTTATATTAATATGATTAGTTTGTTTTAATATAGAGATTTTTTTAGAAAGTTCATCATTGCTCCACTGACTAATTTCTTTACCGTCAATAAATACTTCGCCTTCATTTTTACTTATAATTCTACTAGCTATGGATAACAAAGTACTTTTACCAGCTCCATTTGGTCCGATAAATGAAGTAATTTTACCTCTTTCTATCTTAACACTTACATTATCCACAACACTTTTACTGCCATATTGCTTAACTACATTTTTTATTTCTATCATATCTTACTCTCCTTTAATAATAAAAATATAAAGTAAGTACCACCAACAAAGTTAATAATTACTGATATGGGAGTACTGAAATTTGTTACCCTTTCAGCAAGAAGTTGTCCTCCTACAAGAGCAATTGAACTAACTAACATAGAACCTATAATTAAATATTTGTGTTTATAAGTCTTAAAAAATTCTCTAGTAATATTTACAACTAATAATCCTAGAAAAGTTATAGGTCCAACCAAAGCTGTAGATACAGACACTAATATAGAAATAACTATCAGCATTTTTTTTACAGTTCCATCATAATCTACTCCAAGATTAATGGCATTATCTCTACCTAAAGACAAAACATCTAAAGAGTTCAAATTCTTATATGTATAAACTATTGCTAAAAATATTCCTACTAAAGCTAACCATAAGATATTTGTATTTACATTATTAAAACTGGCAAACATTTTATTTTGAACAATTGAAAACTCGTTTGGATCAATTAATACTTGCATGAATGAAGATAAACTTTGAAAAAATGTCCCACATACTAATCCAAGTAATAGTAGAAAAAATATATCAGTGCCTTCTTTTTTAAAAAGGATTTTGAATAATATAATGGAAAAAATCACCATAAAAACAACAGATAATATAAAATTAAAATTATTTCCTATTTTGGCTAGATTATTAGATCCAAAGACAAATACAATAAAGGTTTGAAAGAACATATATAGAGAATCTAATCCTAATACACTAGGAGTTAATATATTGTTGTTTGTTATAGTTTGAAATATCATAGAGGAAAATGCTATAGAACTCCCAGTTAATATAATAGCGATTATCTTTGGTATACGTCGTGAAAGAGCATACTGCCAATTTTTACTATTCAACCCTATGATAAGGAATAATGTAATCAAAATTAAAAGTAGTATTGAAAGAAAATATATTTTCTTTTTAGAATTCATTATGCATTCCTCCTAATAAGCAGATAGATAAAAATTAGACTACCTAAAACTCCAGCAGTAAGACCTATAGAAATTTCATAAGGGTAAATTATTATGCGGCCTAATATATCACAGAAAAGAAGGAATACCGCTCCAAATAAAGCTGTTGGAACAAGGTTATTCTTTAAATTATCTCCCTGATACATGGTAACTATATTAGGTATTATAAGACCTAAAAATGGAATTTTTCCTACAGTGATTACTACTACAGAAGTTATTAAGGCTACAATACTAATACCTAAGTTAACAACCTTATTATAATTTAGACCTAGATTAATTGAAAAATCTTCACCCATTCCTGCTAAAGTAAATTTATTTGCATATAGAAAAGCAATAAAAATGAGGGGAATGCTTATGTATAAAAGTTCATATCTGCCCTTAATAACCATAGAAAAATCTCCCTGTAACCAAGAGGAAACATTCTGTACAAGATCATATTTATATGCTAGAAAAGTTGCCATAGAGTCAATTATACTCCCAAGCATAATACCTAATAATGGCACGATAACAGCATTTTTATATTTTATTTTCTTTAAAATTACCATAAATAAAAAACTTCCACCTAATGCAAAGATGAAAGAAATTAACATCTTAGTAAATACACTGACAGTAGAAAATAATATAAGAGAAACTAAAATTCCGAGTTTAGCAGAGTCTATAGTAGCAGCTGTAGTTGGAGATACGAATTTATTTTGAGTTATTTGCTGCATTATAAGACCACTTATACTCATTCCTATCCCAGCTACAATAATACTAATAAGTCGGGGGAATCTACTTAAAAATAATATTTGGATTTTATCATTTCTTAAATAGAAGATATCTGAAAGAGATATTTCTTTAACTCCAATAAATATAGAGACTACAGATAAAATAATTAGTACGAACAATAAATATCTTTTTTTCATAATGCCTCCTTAGTAATTCTATAAATTGACATAGAGCAATAAATTGTGATATAATAATTAACACAAATGAAAGTGATAATCATTATCAATTAAAAGTATTTTAGCAGTTAGTAAATTATAAATCTTAACTATATTTACTTTTTTATAACTATATTTAGATAATTTAAATAAAAGGAAGGGATATATTATGAATATAAATAATATTAACAATAATAAAATTTATAGTTTTCATATAAGGAGAGCTATGGATTTCACTAAAAGCAATTATGAGGAGTCTCTAAGCTTAGATATAATATCAGAATTCTTAGGTTTAAATAAATGTTATTTCTGCAATTTATTTAAAAAAGAAACTGGTATAACATACTCAAATTATGTTAATAAAATTAGAATAGAAAAGAGTAAAAAATTATTACATCATACAAATTTATCTATATTAGAAGTTGCACTTGCTGTAGGATATAATAATCAAAATTATTACAATATGGCCTTTAAGCGGCTTATTGGAACTACACCATTGAAATATAGAAATAAATTGCGGCATGTACAATAAAAACAAATTTAAGCTAGAAAGGCGATACATAAAGTTCCATTTATATCAAATTTATAGTTTCATAATTAATAGAAATGACCATATTTTTGATATAATATAAATCTTTAATTTAATAAGGGAAAGAGGTATTTGATATAATGACCTGTGACAAATGCCTCTTTCCTTTATTATTATTTGTTTTACTTATATTAGACCTACTAATCTTACTGTACTTGCAACTAAGAAACAAACTACAATTCCAATAATGGTTGGTACTAGAAAAGAAATAGCAGTCCATTTAAGACTTTGAGTTTCCTTCCTGATAGTCAAACACGTAGTAGCACATGGCCAATGCATTAATGAAAATAGCATTACACATACAGCGGTTAGCCAAGTCCATCCATTAGAAATAAGAAGATCTTTCAAATGCACTAGACTATCTAATTCAAGAAGAGAACCCGTAGCCATATAACTCATGATTATTATTGGGATAACTATTTCATTTGCAGGAAAGCCTAAAATAAATGCCATTAAGATATAACCATCTAATCCAATTAATTTTGCAAATGGGTCAAGAAAATTTGCGGAATGAGTTAAAATGCTTGAATTTCCAATATAAATATTTGCCATTATCCATATAATCAGTCCCGCAGGTGCAGCCACTGCTACTGCCCGACCTAATACAAATAATGTTCTGTCAAAAATTGAGCGGACTATTATTTTGCCTATTTGTGGCTTTCTATAAGGTGGTAATTCTAAAGTGAAATTAGAAGGAATACCTTTAAGTATTGTATTGGACAGTAATTTTGATACTATTAATGTCATTATAACTCCAAGAACTATAACTCCCGTTAGGATTAATGCTAATATTATAGATTTAAGAGGTCCATCTAAAAATCCTGCGAAGAACATAGAAATAATTGCTATTAATATGGGAAATCTTCCATTACAAGGTACAAAATTATTAGTGACTATGGCTATAAGTCGTTCTCGCGGCGAATCAATTATTCTGCAGCCAATTATGCCAGCAGCATTGCAACCGAAACCCATACACATGGTCAGGGCCTGTTTTCCACAAGCACAAGATTTTTTGAAGAAATTATCTAGATTAAAAGCAACTCTAGGTAAGTACCCTAAGTCTTCAAGCAATGTAAATAATGGGAAAAATATAGCCATTGGTGGAAGCATAACAGAGACCACCCAAGCCAATGTTCGATAAATTCCCATAATTAATACTCCATGTACCCATGCAGGGGTATCTAACCAAATGAAAAAGTCTGTAAATCTATCTTGAAGCCAAAATAATCCCTTAGCAAGCATCTCAGAAGGATAATTAGCGCCGGTAATAGTAAGCCAGAAAACTATAGCTAGGAGAAATATCATAATTGGAATTCCAAATTTTTTAGATGTAAGATATTTATCTATTTTTCTATCAAAATTATTATGGTTCTTGTTCTCAAAAGAAACAACCTTATTACTGACACTCTCTGCCATATTTACTAAATGACTAACGATTTTATCACGTAGGATATTGTGACTAATCCCCTCTGTATCTAGAAAATTTCTTGAATTATGAACTTCATTTATTATTTCATTTTGCTCATTTAAATTAAAGCCAAGATATTTATTTATAGAGTTTAATAATGTAATATCTCCATCTATAAGTTTTAATGCAACCCACCTAGTATTTAGTTTATCTTGAATTATTGGCTTAAGTACTAATTCAACTTTTGATATAGCTTTTTCAATTAATTCTTCATATTGGATATTTAAAGGATTTAATGAAAACTCATTAAAAGCAACATCATAAACTGAATCCATTAAATTCTGTAACCCTCTCCCTTTAACAGCACTAGTTCCGACTACAGGAACTCCTAATTGTTTTGATAATTCTTCTAAGTCTATAAATATATTCTTTCTCTTTGCTTCATCCATAAGATTAACACATACTACTACTTTAGAAGTAATTTCTAGAGTTTGTAAGACGAGGTTTAGATTTCTTTCCAAGCAAGTAGCATCTACTACAATCACTGTTGCATCTGGATTTCCAAAACATATAAAATCTCTAGCAACTTCTTCTTCTATAGAATTTGCCATTAAAGAGTAGGTACCCGGGATATCTACTAGAATGAAATTATTATCTTTATGATAATAATTTCCATGAGCATTAGTAACAGTTTTTCCTGGCCAGTTGCCAGTATGCTGATTTAGTCCTGTTAAGTTATTAAAAACCGTAGATTTTCCTACATTAGGGTTGCCAGCTAATGCAATGATTTTATCTGTGGAAGTGGTTTTCTCAATTTTAAGCTCTTGTTCAAGAACTTCTAACCCTGTAGATGTGTTCGTTAAACCCATAATCTTTCCCCCTAATTCAAATTTTTTCTACTAAGATCATAGAGGCTGCTTCAGAACGAAGGGCTATTACAGCTCCTCTAATGAGATAGGCAACAGGATCACCAGAAGGACTTTGATGTAGAGACTCTACTACTGTATTGCAGATTAACCCTAAGTCTAACATTCGTCTTCTTGTTAGACCATCGGATATTAATTCCTTGACTTTACACTTTTCACCAATTGATAATGAACTAAGTGGAATATAAATATTATTCATATAAAAAACCTCCTAATAAATAATGAAATTTAGTCTTGGGAAAAAAACTTTCTCTACACCAAAATATGTCAAATACTTTTGAAGTGTTACTCGTATATATATAAAAGATATAAATTATTAGATAAAAATTTGGCGGTGATAATATTGAATAGTAAATTTCATACAGTAAGAGGATATGAGCTAAAAGAATATGGCAAAGGCTCACTTACTCCTGCTTTAGAAGACTATCTTGAAATGATATATAGAAATAGCCTAGAGGAAGCATATATTCGGGTAAATACATTAGCTAGTCTATTAAATGTAAAAGATTCCTCAGCTTCAAAAATGGTTAAGAAACTTGGAGAGCTAGGATTAGTTAACTATGAGAAATATGGGATTATAACTTTAACAGAAAAGGGTAAAAGAGAAGGTGAATTTCTATTAATTAGACATAATATTATAGAAAATTTTTTATCCTTTATTGGATGTAAAGAAAATACTTTAGTGCAAACGGAGTTGATAGAGCATTATATTTCACCTAGTACTGTTGAAAACATTGAAATCTTATATAATTTTTTTTATGATAACAAAGATTTATTGGAAAGATATATTAATTATAGAGAGGTAAATTCAAAATAGGGCATATTCTTGATTTTATCTAATTGATAAGTAATTTAATTATTTATTTTTCGTTTTTGAGATATTTGACTTAAAAAGAAGGGATTTGGAAAAAAATATAGAATAATATTATCATTGAAGTCCAGAAAAAAGATTAATAGTGTTGGGAGGATAGATATATGATTACAGCTGAAGAGATAATGAAAGATAATTTAGACCCTATACCTAAATATCGTTTAATGCGTGATGTAATAAATTTAAACAAGGTTAATGTAAAATTGGCAAATGCTAAAAAAGAAGTTTTAGAAACTAAATGGGTTAATGATATTGTAAACTTACAGTGGGAAGATGGTTCATGGGGTCAATTTCATAGCATGAGCCAATTTTCTCAGTCAATAATGACAACAGAACAAGCACTTCGTAGATTACTAATATTAGGACTAGACAAAGAGGACCAACCAATACAAAAAGCTTTTAGTTATATGGAGAGATATTTACTTAGGGAAGTAGATTTGAGAGATTACAAAGAAAAAAAGCATGATTGGGACTTATTAACAAGATTATTTGTAGCAACATGGATGTTAATTATTGATCCATCAAATGAACTAGCTGTAGAAATAGCTAAGAACTGGTCAAAAATTATAACTTATGCATTTTCAAAAGATAACTATAGTCATGAATGCTACAAGGAAGCCTATTACGAAATTCATAAGTCATCTAAGGGAAAACATATGTGGGGATTCCAAAATTTTTATGTAATAGCTCTGCTAGCTGGATACCTGCCTAGTGATATTGAATCAAAATTTTTAGATTATATTATGAATTCAGAGAATGGGATATATTATATCTATGATAGTTGTCTCAAGACAGTTCCAGATAAATTCTGTTCCAAATTAGCAAGTAAATATATAACGGCATGTGAACTTTTAAGTTCCTACTCCTTATTTCCAAGTAAGTGTAAATATTTTGTTGATTGGATTAATGAGAATATATCTGAAGATGGTTTTTGGGATATGGGACAAGCAGTTAAAGATAAAGTCCATTTTCCATTGTCAAATTCATGGAGAAAAACTATAGATAGAAAAATTGATTGTACTGTGAGAATACAGGCTTTGTTGTCAAAATTATAGAATATGAATATCTGAGAAAATAATAAGCTATTGAAAATATTAAAGGCTTGTGAAAATCATAGATAAGGGCTTTGCAATATAGAGAAAAGGATGGTCAATATGAAAAAACAATTTTAAAAGATTGCTATTGAAATATGTCCTATGAACTATGGGCAAAGAGATAATATTATTGAATATATATCATTTACAGAAGAAGAAACTAATATGTTATTAGAAAGTAGGCATATAGACTCTTTTTGAGAGGAATTTAAAACAAAAATATATACTTGGAATTGATGAATGGTATAAAGCAATTCCAAGAAATTTGAATACTCTATTTGAATTATAAAATTGAGTGAGTGGCATCAATAAGAGATATGAGGCGTTATATAATACAACAATAGAAAAACTCAATTCCAGATAAATATTATTTATAGTTTATCAGAAATGAAAAGGTATTAGATACGATAGTTCATATCTAATACTTTTTTATTTGTTGAGTTATTATCTATCTTGAAGACAAAAATGTATTATAGATATGTCTTGATTATTAATCATCCTCCTTGTACTCTAATATATCTCCTGGCTGACATTGTAACTCACGACAAATAGCTTCTAATGTAGAAAATCGAATAGCTTTTGCCTTATTAGTTTTAAGAATTGATAAATTTGAATTTGTGATTCCAACTCTTTCTGCCAATTCAGAAAGAGAAATCTTTCTCTTAGCCATCATTACATCTAGATTTACAATAATCAAAATAATCACCCCTATATTGTTAAGTCATTTTCTTCTTTGATGTCTATAGCCATTTTAAAAACATCAGCTAATATAAAGGCTAAAAGACTAAGGCTGATATATAGAAATATTATGGGCTTTAAAGAGCCATGAGAAGTAAGAAGTATATTAAAACCAATATTATTTAGTTTTGGATAATTGACGATGGCATCTATTAGTCCAATAGAAAGTATATAATACCCAATTTTTCTAAGGCAAATAATATTTTCAGGAATAAAAGGATTTTTTTCCAATATTGAGTTAAGGATTTTTCTTAAAGTGAATATAGTCATAAAATATCCGCCAAAAAATATCAGAGAAAATATTATAGATAGTATAGTGTTTTTTGCTCCTTTATCATGAAAGAACACAATACAATTTAAAATTGAAAGCATGAGAAACAATAAAATAAAGCCACCTATGATATTTAGTAATCCTTTTAGAAAATTCACTCTTTTTGTATGTTTCATAATTAATAACAACTCCTTTCAATATATTATACCAATATCATACTATACTATTTATTGTTTATCAATGAATAATATGTGAAAAATAATATAAAATTATTCGATAACAATAACATAGAAAAGATAAGTTGCTTATACCTATCTAATATAATCTCTCTTAATACTATATATAAACTAACTACAAAGCAGTATATATTCCTTGAAAAGTTAATATATAAGGAAATAATAGCTATAAATCATATAGTAAGAAATAAATATGGAAAACTATATGATTTATTTTAGATAAAAGGTGAATTTGTTTATAGGATGCTACCCTACGGTGATATTTTTTAAATATCCTAATATAAATGAGATAGTCGTTGACTTTATTAAAAAAATAAGTAAATAAATTACTTGTCTTTTTAGCTTTGGAAATATTTAATTTAAAAAGAAGGAGTTTGAAAGAAAATATAGAATAGTATTTAATGTAGAGTGACATTATGGGAGAAGGTGGAAGTCTGATGGAAGACTTAAAAAAGGAGTTTAAATAGCTATGATTAAAAGAACTAATATACAAGCATTTATTTTTAGTAAGAATCCATCTTTTAAGATTTTAATTTTAAAACGAATCCCGGAAAGAGGCGGTTATTGGCAGCCAGTGTGTGGTGGGGTTGAAAGCAGAGAAAATTTAATAGAAACGGTTATTCGAGAGGTATTTGAGGAAACAGGTATAAGTAACATTAAGTCTATTTTAGATTTAGATTATACATTTACATATAGGGAGATAAAAGAGGGTGAATTAATGGAGATGCAAGATTATTGTTTCACTGTTGAAATTAACAACATAACTAATATAAAACTATCTGATGAACATGAAGAATATAAATGGTGTTCATATAATCAGGCAAAAGAAATTCTAAAATGGGAACATAATTTGATCGATTTAGAAAAATTAATGTGCAGGATTTAATTATCTATCATAAGCCACCATCGTTCACTGTATGTTTATATTAAGGTTTTTCTTAGCAGTATGAAATTGTATGTCCTGTGCAGATTGAAATAAGAAGTGATTTGGAGGTATGATTATGGCAGATTATATTGGGGATTTAAGAAAATTAATAGGAACAAGACCAATAATTATGTGTGGAGCAAACGTTATTTTGTTAAATGATCAAGACCAAATTTTGTTGCATCATCGTATTGACAGGGATTGGTGGGGATTGCCAGGTGGGGCAATGGAATTAGGTGAAAGTTTTGAACAAACAGCAAGTCGTGAAGTTTTAGAAGAGGTAGGACTAGTATGTGAAGAACTAAAGCTTTTTAATGTTTATTCGGGTGAGAACCTATATTACAAATACCCAGACGGGAATGAAGTTTACAATGTCACTATTACATATTTATGTAAGGATTATTCCGGAGAAATTGTTGTCGATCCAAGTGAAGGGAGAGATGCATGCTTTTTCCCATTGGATATGATACCATCAAATTTGAGTTCCACAATTAAAGAAATTGTGGAAGAATTTCTTCTGAAATATCATGATCTAAAAGCACAACGAGTGATATAAGGCTATTAAAATGTTAAATTAATTCAGCAATCTAAATTTTATTGAAACTAGATATAATTTATATTAGATCAAATAAGAGAAAGGTTATGAGAATTAATATGAGTAAAGAATTCAATGCAGTTTTACAAAAACTTGAGGGTAAAATGGAGTGGATAGTATTTTATATCCCGTTTTCTATAGAAGAAGAGTATAGAACTAGAAGTAGATTCAATGTACAAGCTATAATTGATGGGCATCCCTTTTCGGGTACATTGTTACCTAGTAAAAATGGACATTATATGGTTTATAATAAGAAAATAAAATCAATATGTAAAAAAGAAATAGGGGATAGCATCCATGTAGTTTTAAAGCCTGATGTTCAGGAGAGAGTTTTGGATATACCTAACTATATCTTAGAGAAGATTAGAAGTAATCCAATTGCAAATTCAAGATTTAATGAGTTGCCATACTACATTAAAAGAGAAGAGATCAATAAGATCGAAGAATCAAAGAAAGAGGAGACTAAGATAAGAAGATTAGAAAAATTAATACAAAGATTAACTAACAATATTTAGAGTACCTAAAGAGATGGAGATTGTATGTATTTAATCTAGGAGGTGAACATATGTTAAAGGATATTAACTCATTTAAGGATATTGATAGTTTTATTGAACATCTGAAAAAGAAAGATGACATTGTAGGAATTGTTGAGTACGGTGGTAGGGCACATAGTGATATGAGTATTGGTGGAGATTACGATTTAACTGTTATATTTAACAAACCTATATCTCATAATTTTACAGGGTTACATTTCCATATAGGTGGAATACCCATAGATTGTATGCTTTTATCTGTGGATGATTTTTTAGCAGATTCTCCTTTAAATGAGTTTCTATTGGTCCATCTAAATTGTAAAATACTTTTTGATAGAAATAATATAACCAAAGATGTTTTAGATAAAATAAAAAAGACTTGGAAAGCTCCAGAATATTTATCAGACTATGAGATAAATACTTTTAGGTTCACATTTCAGCATATCATAGACAAATTAGAACATAGATTATATGAAAATGAATTATATTCTAAGTATTTCATATTTTCCTCTTTTGATTGGTTTTTGCAATGTTATGCAAGAATAAAAAAATTAGAAATAGGAAAACCCAAAGTACATTTGAACTATATTGAAAATAATGATCCAGAATTATTTAATATTATTAATCAAATGTATAGCGCAGATGATTTAAATATGCAATTTGAAATGCTAAAAAGATGTGCATATTATATGTTACGACCAATTGGCGGATTGTGGCAAAGGGATGAAATTTTATTTCATGTGATACCTAGTGGAAAGATTATAGATGCAGAACAAAGGTCAGTTATTAGGTTATTGTTTGAATAAAATCTTGGAGAACTTTTTAAAATTGCATAGCCTGCACGATTTGGTAGATTTATAACATTAGTATGGGTTTAATAATGAATATGAATTAAAATAATAAAGCAAATTTTTCAATAGTAAATATAGTATTTTGATTTTAATATATAAAAGCTTATTTTATATCAACACTTATATATTAAGATCAATAACTATTTATGTAAGTGGAGGAAGTATTATGGAATATAACATAGAATTTTGGAATGCATTAGATTGCCTTATGCAGAAATCTGAGGTTATTATTGATAGACCAAAAGGAACAGTACATCCAAAATATCCAGATTTTCTTTATGAAGTAGATTATGGTTATTTAAGGGATACTGTATCAATGGATGGGAATGGAATTGATGTCTGGATGGGAACCCATAAGGAACAAAGAATAGATGCCATAATCTGTACCATAGATTTAATGAAAAAAGATTCAGAAATTAAGATGCTAATTGGATGTACAGAAGAAGAAAAAGAAAAGATTTATCATACTCATAATAATTCAGCTTATATGAAAGGTATCTTAATTCGAAGGTTATAGGTGGAATATTAACTAAGACAAATATGATTAATTTATTTTTTTATGCCACTATATCGAAATACTGTGATTCACATAAAAAATACTATCCATTTTTCATGTAAAAATATCTATATTACACCTATTATAAACTCCATTCATATTATATATTTGAAGGGAGGAATAAGTAATGTGTCATGAAAATAGAACAAAGGCATATGCAAGAATAAAGGGTGGAAATTTGTATCCGAATTTACACGGCATAATATTTTTTGATGATGTAGAAGGTGGTACAGAGGTGAGTGTAGAAGTCTGGGGATTACCATTATATAAACCTGCTGAAGGTAATAACCAACCTATAGGACCACATGGATTCCATATACATGAGAAGGGAATATGTGAGGTTACGAATCCGGAAAATCCATTTGAATCAGCAGGAGAACACTACAATCCAACAAATCAACCTCATGGAAACCATATTGGAGATTTTCCCGTTTTATTTTCAAATAACGGCTATGCCAGAATGAGCTTTTTTACAGATAAGTTTAAACCTGAGGATATTATAGGTAGATCGGTTATAATCCATCAGAACCCCGATGATTATAGAACACAGCCAGCTGGTAATTCAGGAAAAAGAATAGCTTGCGGAGTAATTCGTCCATCTTAAAAAATTGAACAATGAAAAAACAAAAGCCCAAATTATTGGGCTTTTGTTTTTACAATTATATTAGTTAGAAGTATTTATATACAAACAGTAAAACATCTTCTTGGTATACATATTACTTGACCAATTTGCAATCTATTTGGATCAATTCCTGGATTCGCGTTTATAATTGCCTGAACAGTTACATTAAACCTTTGGGCAATTGAAAACAAAGTATCCCCAGCAACTACTGTATAGAGGAATCCATTAGGGCATGGAGGTGTAGGTGGTATCGATCTTGGTATACATATTACTTGACCAATTTGCAATCTATTTGGATCGATTCCAGGATTAGCATTGATGATTGCCTGAACAGTTACATTAAATCTTTGAGCAAGTGAGAATAGAGTATCTCCAGCCATTATCGTATAGAGGAATCCATTAGGGCATGGAGGAGTCATTCTTGGTATACATATCACCTGACCAATTTGCAACCTATTTGGATCAATTCCTGGATTGGCGTTTATAATTGCCTGAACAGTTACATTAAATCTTTGAGCAAGTGAGAATAGAGTATCTCCAGCCATTATCGTATAGAGGAATCCATTAGGGCATGGAGGAGTCATTCTTGGTATACATATCACCTGACCAATTTGCAACCTATTTGGATCAATTCCTGGATTGGCGTTTATAATTGCCTGAACAGTTACATTAAATCTTTGAGCAAGTGAGAATAGAGTATCACCAGCCATTATAGTATAAAGGAATCCATTAGGACATGAAGGAGTCATTCTTGGTATACATATTACTTGACCTATTTGTAATCTATTTGGATCAATGCCAGGATTAGCATTAATGATTGCCTGAACAGTTACATTAAATCTTTGAGCAAGTAAGAATAGAGTATCTCCAGCCATTATCGTATATTGGAAACTTCCAGGAGGGCATACCTGTTCTATCTGATAATTATCATTCATAATAATCACTTTTCCTTTCATATATTTATAGTCATTATATATTATGCTGGAAAAGGAACAAATGCCAAAGATATTATAAGAAATGGACAAAATATTAGATTTTCATGTATTAATGAATATTTCAAGTCTTTTATTTCATTAACCCAGCAAACTTCTTAAACATTGCAGGGATATATATTTATGATATAATCAATATATTATGGATACATCATTCTAGAAATGGGAGGATAAAAGTGAAATTGTTGAAAATTATATCTATTATTGTAACTTTAATAGTATTTGTATATATCTATAATTACGATCAGATAAGTAAATTTAGAGTCAGAGATATAAGAATAGATTCCAAAAAGGTAAGAAATAATTTAAAAATAACTCAAATATCTGATTTTCATTCTAATGACTTAATCGATCTAGAAAAGATGGAGGATAAGATAAAAAAATTTGATCCAGATATTATAGTGTTAACAGGTGATATTATAGATTCTAATGATATAGAATTAGATGCTGTAATTAAACTATTTGAAACATTATCGAGATTAGATAAGAATATTTATTTTGTGCAAGGTAATCATGAAGCTAGGCAGGAATTATATAAAGATTTAAAAGATGAGATGAAAAGATTAGAAATAATTATCTTGGAAGATAATTCTGCTACAATAACAGTAAATAACGAGAAAATAAATATTACTGGTCTTAAATTTCACTCAAAATCTAGAGAATATAATGAAGTTATATATTATCAAGAAGCGATTAAAGATCTAAATTTAGACTACTATAATGTTTTACTTAGACATTCTCCTAATAATGTGGAAAATATTTTAAGTGGAAAAGAAGACCTAATATTATCAGGACATACGCATGGCGGACAAATTAGGCTACCATTAATAGGAGCAGTGGTAGCTCCCGGGCAAGGATTTTTTCCAGAATATGATAAAGGCATTTTTAGAATAAATGATACCATTTTATATATTGATAGTGGCTTAGGAAATAGCGCTGCACCAATAAGGGCATTTAATCCTGTTCAAATTTCGAATATTATAATTGAGCCAGAGAAGTGATAAAATTATGGAAATACAAAATTTAAAGCAAAAAATGGAATTGAATATTATTCATGTAGATATGGATGCCTTTTATGCATCGGTGGAGGAGCAGGATAATCCTAAAATTAAGGGGTTGCCTGTAATAGTAGGTGGTTTGAGCAATCATGGAATTGTAACTACTGCTAATTATGAAGCTAGAAAATATGGAATTCATTCTGCTATGCCTATATTTATGGCAAAGAAAAAATGTCCAAAAGGTTGTTATGTATTTCCTAGGATGAAAAGATATCAAGAAGTGTCTAAGGAAGTTTTCAGTATTTTATATGAATTTACAGATTTAATAGAGCAAGTATCAATAGATGAAGCCTATTTAGATATTTCTAATATAAGTATGGAACCTTTGGAATTAGTCATGAAAATTAAAGAGAAGGTAATGATAGATACAGGCTTAACCATGTCAGTAGGGGTTTCATATAATAAATTTTTAGCTAAGCTTGCATCAGACTGGAATAAGCCAGATGGCATAAAAATAATAACTGAGGATATGGTTCCTAATATATTATTGCCGCTGCCAGTTAGAAAAGTACATGGTATAGGTCCGAAATCTACTAAAAAACTAAATGGTATAGGAGTATATACTATTGAAGACTTGCTAGGGCTTTCAGAAGATTTCCTTATAGAGCTCTTTGGAAAAGCTGGTATGGAAATATATAGTAGAATTCGTGGCATAGATTATAGGAAAGTCAATACTACCCGTGAGAGAAAGTCCTTAGGTGTAGAACGGACCTTTGAAGAAGCTACAAGTGATAAGAAAGTACTTATAAAATACTTAGAGAGATTCTCAGAGGAATTATCATATGATTTAAAGAATAGAGGTATACATGGACGTACGATTACTTTAAAGATAAAAGATGAAAATTTTGCTGTTCAAACAAGAAGTAAGACTCTAAATGAGTATATTAACGATTTGCCTCAGATATTTGATATATCTCTGGAGCTTTTAGAGGAGGTAGAGATACATAATAAAATTAGATTAATTGGTATAACAGCATCAAATCTTATGACTTCAGAATTAGAGCAGCTTTCTTTATTTGATTAAAAGCTACACTTATGTAATATTATATTGCATAAATGTAGCTTGTTATTTAATGATTAATTATTATATTGTTTTTCAGCAGCCTCAAGTACTTTCATAAATTCTTCACCTGTAATAGTTTCATGTTCTAACAAGAACTCAGAGAGTTCATGAAGCTTACTAATATTTTCAGTAAGAATATCTTTTGCTTTTTGGTGTGCTTTTTTGATAATGTGAAGAACTTCTTCATCTATTTTAGATGACATCTCAGCTGAACAAGCGAGAGAAGCATCTCCTCCTAGATATTGGTTTGATACTGTCTCTAGTGCCATCATATCGAAGGTATCACTCATACCGTAGCGAGTCACCATAGCTCTTGCTATTTTAGTAGCTTGTTCAATATCGTTAGATGCACCAGTAGTAATTGAATTGAAGATAATTTCCTCAGCTGCACGACCACCAGTTAAAGTGATTATTTTATTAAACATTTCTTCCTTGGACATTAAAAATCGTTCGCTCTCTTCTACCTGCATAGTATAGCCTAATGCACCAGAAGTCCTTGGAATAATAGTAATTTTATGAACAGGAGCAGAGTTCTTTTGCTTTGCTGCAACTAATGCATGTCCTATTTCATGATAAGAGATTATTAGTTTTTCTTTAGTAGATATTACAGCTCCCTTTCGTTGATAGCCTGCTATAACTGTTTCAACTGATTCTTCAAAGTCAGATTGATTTACCTTAGTACGTTTACATTTTACTGCACGTAGCGCCGCTTCATTTGCAATATTTGCAAGTTCTGCACCTGATGCACCAGAAGTAGCTCTAGCAACTGCATTGTAGTCGATATTATTTTCTACTTTAATTTTTTTAGTGTGAACCTTAAGAATATCTTCACGGCCCTTTAAATCAGGAAGCTCTACTGGAATACGCCTATCAAATCTTCCAGGTCGTAGAAGGGCTTTATCTAAAGTCTCTGGTCTATTGGTTGCTGCGAGAATGACAACACCTTTACTACCATCAAATCCATCCATTTCAGTAAGCAATTGATTAAGGGTTTGTTCACGTTCATCATTACCACCCATACCAGAATTATCACGTTTTTTACCAATAGCATCAATTTCATCAATGAATACTATACAAGGAGCTTTCTCCTGTGCTTGTTTAAATAAATCACGTACACGTGCAGCACCCATTCCTACAAACATTTCAACAAATTCAGAACCAGATATGGAGAAAAACGGAACATGCGCTTCTCCAGCAACAGCTTGAGCAAGTAAGGTTTTACCAGTTCCGGGCGGTCCTACAAGTAAAGCACCCTTTGGAAGTTGTGCACCGATTTCCTTATACTTATCTGGATTGTGAAGAAAATCAACGATTTCTGTAAGTGCTTCTTTCGCTTCATTTTGACCTGCAACGTCGGCAAAGGTTTTTCCAGTTTGAGCCTTTACATATACTTTAGCGTTACTTTTACCAAAGGTCATAGAATTACCACCAAATTTGCCTTGTAAATTACGGGAAAATAGTTGACCGATTCCTACAAGAAGTAGTATTGGAATAATCCATGTTAATAAGAAACTAGTAAGAGGTGACCTTTCTTTTGGAATTATCTCTGAAAATTTAATTTCTTTATGCTCATAAAGCTCGTACAAACGATTTACTAAATCAGGATCATACATTTTACCCGTTATAAATAAACTATCTTTTCCATCTTTATCTAAAGCAATAAAGGCAATTTGATTTTCTTGAATTTCAACTTCTTTAATATTTCCTGATTCTATCTGCTTTAAAAATGTTCCATAATCAACTTCGGTTATTTGTTGCTTTAATAGCGATGGAAATACAAAAGTATTCAGAAGCATCAATACTATCATTGTAATTGTATAATAGTAAATCAAAGGTTTTTTAGGATTTTTTTTTCTGTTCATAAACATTCCAACCTTTCTAATTAGGGTTTCTTAGACTTGATTCATTCTTATTAACAAGTCTTTTAAATTCTGTAGACCAAATATGATAGCGCGAAGATTATCAGGGTCTTCACTTGAAAATATGGAGGAATATCTTTCTTTTAAAGTATTGTCAATTTCATCAATAGTAGATAAGCCTTTATCAGTAAGTGCTATCTTTACAACTCTTTCATCTGATTTATCTCTATGTCTTTGCAGATATCCTTTTTTCTCTAATTGTTTACACATAGATGAAGTATTTCCACTTTGTATACTCATCATCTTTGCTAAACTACCAATACTATGATCTTTATTGTCCTTTATTTCTCTAAGGATTTGAGTTTGTATAATAGTTAAATCATATTTATTAATTATAGGAATGAAAGTAGTACCCATGTTTACAGATACATCTCTCATTAAATCCATCAATTGATTTTTAAATTCTACGGCATCCATTTTTAGGCCTCCTTTTAAATTCACTAATATTCAAATAACTATATAAGGTATATTATATATAATAGATATATAATATACC
>NZ_CABSQO010000048.1:0-26423 GCF_902479755.1 uncultured Tissierella sp.
TAGTTATATTAAACTATCTATTCACTATTAATTATACTATATTTAAATTAATGATTTCGTTTGGTATGCTTATTATATCACTAATCTCCTTAGTAGTTATTCTAATAAAGGATAATGTTAAAGGAAAAAAATAATCACCCTGCACCGCCATACAGAGTGATTAGGCTTTAAAATCACTATGAGTGGCAATCACATCTTGTGATGTCGATTGCCTTATTTTATTTATATTATACCAAAACATAGATTAAAATAAACAGTGAAAGATTATATATTATGGCAATTTTCAAATTAGGCAGGTGATAGTATTGAAAAATATTTTAATAATAGAAGATGACATAGCTTTAAATAAGGGGATTGCTCTATCATTAAAACATGAAGATTATAATTTTTATCAAGGATATAATTTAAGTGAGGGCAGAAAGATATTTTTGGAAAATGATATAGATTTAATTATTCTAGATCTAAATTTACCTGATGGAGATGGAATGGAATTTTGCAAAGAGATTCGCAGAATAAGTGAAGTCCCTATAGTAATGCTAACTGCTAAAGATATGGAGGTCGATATAGTTACAGGATTTGAACTTGGAGCTGATGACTATATTACTAAACCTTTTAGTCTTATGGTTTTAAGAGCTAGAGTTTTAGCGCTTTTAAGGCGCTCATCGCAAAAAGTTGTAAATAAATTTGAAATAGATGACTATTCTTTTAATTTTGACGATATGGTTTTTCTGAAGGGTAATAGGGAAATTATTTTGAGTAAAACAGAATATAAGTTGCTAAATATACTAATACAGAATATTGGAAAGGTAGTGTCTAGAGATATATTGATTGATAAAATCTGGTCTGACGGTGCTGAATATGTAGATGAAAATGCTCTTTCTGTTAGTATAAATAGGCTGAGAAATAAATTAGATGCTCATGAATATATTAAAACCATATATGGAGTAGGTTATACTTGGGGGATTAATTCATGAAGATTTTTTTAACTGTGATCATTATAGTTTTAATAATATATATTCTATATATAAGAAAAAATATGGAACTTATAACTATTAGAATTAATGAAATGTTAGACTTGGCTATAAAGGGGAATTTTACTGAAAAAAGCTTTGACGAATCAGAGTTATCCAAAATAGAATCAAAATTTTATAGATACCTATTGGATTCTCAAGCAACGGAAAAAAACTTATTTAACCAAAAGAAAAATATAGAAGTTTTGATTTCTGACATTTCACATCAATCTAAAACACCAATATCAAATATCATGCTTTATTCACAACTTTTAAAGGAAAATCAATCTATAGAATATGTTGATGAAATCGTCTTTCAAGCAAATAAATTAAGTTTTTTAATTCAAAATTTAATAAAGACATCTAGATTAGAAACGGGAATAATAAAATTAAATTCTAGTTTGAATAGTGTTAATGATTTAATTAAAGATATCATTAATTCTAGTTTGAAAAATGCGGAGAAAAAGAATATTTATATAGACTTTATAGAAGAGGATGAGCACTTTGCCTTCTTTGACTTTAAGTGGACGGAGGAAGCTATATATAATATTGTGGATAACGGGATTAAATATGGTTTAGAAGACAGAAATATCCATATAAGAATTATAGAATATACTATTTTTCTTAGAGTTGATATTTTAAATGAGGGAATAGGAATTAAGGAAGAAGAAATCAACAAGATATTCCAAAGATTTTATAGAGGTGAAAATGTAAGGGATAAAGAGGGAGTAGGCATAGGTTTGTACTTATCAAGAGAAATCATAGAAGGACAAGGAGGCTATATTCAAGTGGAATCTTCCTCTAAACAAACTAGATTTTCTGTATTTTTACCAAAGGATAAAAAGTAAATATAATTCTTTCATAACTGTTAGAATCTAGAAAGGATTTTGAAAGAGTAGTTTGCTATAGTCTATATTAGAAGTTATAGACTATTTTTTATGACCTAACACAACGAACGACAGTGAGTTGATGTAGGTCAAACGCAACGAACGCCAAATTCATGCGAGTGGCAACGAGCAAATGAATTTGTGCAGTGAGACTGCGGAAAATGACCTAACACAACGAACGACAGTGAGTTGATGTAGGTCAAACGCAACATTCGGTACGCTGTCTGTTTTGTCTGCAATTCGCGAGTGCTCATTGGACAAAAAAGGCAATGAGAACCAAATTTGCACGACCAACGGGAGTGAACAAATTTGGACTTTCAAACTGAGAAAGATGAGGTGATTTGTATGGAAATTTTGAAGACTCTGGATTTAAAAAAATACTATGGTGATGATAAGAATTTGGTGAAGGCATTAGATGGAGTTAGCATAGAAGTAAAACGAGGAGAGTTTGTAGCTATTGTGGGAACTTCTGGATCAGGAAAATCTACCTTATTGCATATGCTAGGGGGATTAGACAGACCTACATCCGGAGAGGTTATAATTGATGGCAAGAATATATTTAAACTCAAGGATGATGAACTCACTATATTCCGTAGAAGAAAAATTGGATTTATTTTTCAAAGCTATAATTTAATCCCGGTTTTGAATGTATATGAAAACATTACACTTCCTATTTCTTTAGATGGAAATGAAATTGACAGGCAATATATCGAAGAGATATTTAAGACTTTGGGAATTGAAGATAAAAGATATAATATGCCAAATCAACTTTCCGGTGGGCAGCAGCAAAGAGTCGCTATTGGTCGTGCATTGGCTACTAAACCGTCTATTATATTAGCTGATGAGCCAACGGGTAATTTAGATAGTAAGACTAGTTTAGATGTTATGGGATTAATAAAGGTATCTAGTAAAAGATTTAATCAGACTCTTATTATGATTACTCACAATGAAGAAATTGCTCAAATGGCAGACCGTATTATTAGAATTGAAGACGGTAAAATTCATGGTGGTGAGATAAATGAATAAGGTAAACAATAGAAAGATTATCAATAAAATTGCTATTGCTAGTTTAAAGAACAATCGTAGAAGAAATATTATTGCCTTTATTGCTATTGCATTGACTACCTTATTATTTACAAGTCTTTTTACTATAGGATTTGGTATGAAGAATTCTATGGAGCTTGAGACAATGAGAATGGTGGGAACTACATTTCATGGGGGGTTTAAGAGGATAAATAAAGAAGATATAGACAAATTAAAGACTCATCCATTAATTAAAGAAATAGGAATAAGACAAATGATTGGCTCTGTAATAAATGATGAATTTATTAAGGAGCAAGTAGAGATTTCATATGGAGATGAAAATTATATTAAAAGAGGTTTTAATTATCCTACTACTGGGAGGTTACCCGTAGAAAAAAATGAGATAATTACTGATACTTTAGTGCTAGATTTACTTGAAATTCCTCATAGAGTAGGAGAAAAAATTAAATTAAGATATACTATTGAAGAAAATGGAATAGTACTAGAAACTATAGAAGATGAGTTTATACTATCAGGATTCTACGATGCAGATGAGGCTATGATGGCAAGGATGGTGTTTACATCAAAAGAATATGCAGATTCCCTTAATTTACAGGAAAATATATATTACTTAGATGTAATGTTTTCTAATTCAAAGAATATTGAAGAAAAATTAATTCAGGTTCAATCAGAAAGTGGATATACTCCTAATGAAGAAGGTCCAGCTATTGATATTGGAGTTAATTGGGGATATATGTCAGGAAAGCTGGAAGATGCTGATCCTATTACTATAGGTGGCATGGTATTGATTCTATTGATTATCATCTTTACAGGATATTTGATTATATATAATATATTTCAGATTTCTGTAGTTTCAGATATTAAATTCTATGGGCTACTGAAAACTGTAGGTACAACTAAAAAGCAGATTATGAGGATTATAAGAAGACAGGCTTTTTTTATATCTTTAATAGGAATCCCAATAGGATTAATATTAGGATACTTTGCAGGAGTTCTTATACTTCCTAGAATAGCTTCTATTACAACAGTTGGAGATAAAGTAGTAAATAGTATCAATGTTTTAATTTTTTTGTTTTCTATAATATTTTCTTTAATTACAGTTTTTATATCCTGTAGAAAGCCAGGAAAGATAGCAGGAAGGGTATCTCCAGTGGAAGCAGTAAAGGCTACAGATATTGATAAGATGAACTATAGTTATATAAGAAGATCAGAAGCAGGAGTTAATATTAGTAAAATGGCAATATCTAATTTATTTAGAAATAAAACTAGAACTATTATTGTTCTTCTATCCATGTCATTAAGCTTAATCCTACTCAATTCTGTATATACTGTAGCAAATAGTCTTGATATGAATAAATTTTTAAGTGGATTTGTCAATGCAGATTTTGTTTTAGGCTCTGGAAAATATTTTAAAGCTGACTTTAGGTTTAAAGAGGATAGTTTAAATGAGAATATAATAGATTTAATAAATAGTAAAGAAGGATTTAAAAATGGGGGTAGAATCTATTATACTCCAGATAATTATGTTGAGTTATTAAGCGAAAAAGATTTGGAACCTCAGAATCGAACTCCTATTCAGCTATATGGATTAGATGGTTATCTAATAGATAAACAAAAGATACTAAAGGGTCAAATTGACATGGAAAAATTAATGAGTGGAAACTATATTATATATGGTGGATATACTAATAACAATGGTGTCTTAGAATTAGATAAGATGCAGTATGATGTTGGAGATAAAGTTAAACTAAATACAGAAAATGGAGTTAGAGAGTTTGAAGTAATGGCTATTATATCTTATGGTTATTCAAATTCTGCTAGATATATAAATATGTCAATAGGTGATGATTCAAAACCAAAATATAGTCAACTCCTATATTTGCCCTCAAGTATTTACAAAGAAATGGTAAGTGACCCATCTATTATGGTCTATCAATTTGATGTAGAGGATATAAATATAGCTGACTATGAAAATTTCTTAGAAGACTATACAAATAATATTGATTATACTTTAGATTATGATTCTAGAGATAAACAAAAAAAAGAATTTGATAACTTTAAAAACATGTTTTTATTGGTGGGAGGTTTTTTAAGTTTTATTGTAGCCTTAGTAGGAATTATTAATTTTATCAATTCTATAATAACAAGTATAATTACAAGAAAAAGAGAATTTGCATTACTTCAAAGTATAGGAATGACAAGAAGACAGTTGAATTCTATGCTTATAGGAGAAGGGGTATTTTATGCTTTAGGAACTATGATGATATCTGCAATATTCTCTATAGCTATATCTGCTACTGTAATAAATAAACTGATTAGTAAAGCTTTTTTTGCTACTTATAATTTCACTCTTAAACCACTTGTTATAGCTCTACCTATTATAATTACTCTAGGCATTGTTTTACCTTATATCATAAATAAATCTATGGTAAAGGAAAGTATAGTGGAAAGGATTAGAAGAGACGATTAAAGAGTTTATAAAACAAATAGGATGTATTATATATTAAATAAGTATCTTTTTTGGTGCTAGTCATCAAAAAAGATACTTATTGTTATGTTTTTATCCAAATTTCTTACTCTAATAGTTTTGAAATCTGATATAATAGTATATAATAAGAAAAATGGAGGGAATTAAATGTTAGTTACCGGAAGAGAATTGTTATTAGATGCTCAAAAAAATGGATATGCCGTTGGTGCTTTTAATGTAAATAATATGGAGATAGTGCAAGCTATTATTGAAGCTGCTGAAGAAACTAATTCACCAGTGATTCTTCAAGCTAGTCAAGGTGGAATTAAATATGCTGGTATAGAGTATATTGCTAGTTTAGGAAAGATAGCTGCTAGAAATGCTAAGGTGCCAGTAGCTTTACACTTAGATCATGGTACTGATTTTGACCAAGTAATGTTATGTATTAGACATGGTTTTACTTCTGTAATGATTGACGGATCTAGATTTGCACTAGATGAAAATATTGCATATACTAATAAGGTAATAGAGGTAGCTCATGCTGTAGGTGTTTCTGTTGAGGCAGAGTTAGGAAAGATTGGGGGTACTGAAGATCATATTACTGTAGATGAAAGAGATGCTACTTTTACAGATCCGGAGGAAGCATTAAGATTTGTAAAGGAAACTAATATAGACTTTTTAGCAATAGCAGTAGGTACTGCTCATGGTGTATATAAGGGAGAACCAAAACTTGACTTCGATAGAATAAAGGTCATAAGAGATAAGGTAGGAGTTCCCCTAGTGTTACATGGTTCTTCTGGAGTTCCTGAAGAGGCTCTGAGAAAAGCTATATCTTTAGGAATTTGTAAGATAAACATAGATACAGATCTTAGAATAGCATTTGCTGAAGGAGTAAAAGACTTCATTAAAGCTAATCCAGATAATATTGATCCAAGAAAAATATTAACTCCTGCAAAAACTCGAATGAAAGAAAAAATTAAAGAAAAAATGCATATATTCGGCTCAGTTAATAAGGCTTAAACTAATTCACAATTCACAATGCACGATTCACAATTAAAATGGTGACCTACTGTCACTTAGATAGACCTAATAGCTAGACTCTAGCAATTGTGAGCTGTGAACTGTGCATTGTGCATTGGAAAAAAAGGGGGGTATAGTATGAAGCTTTTTATTGATACTGCAAATATAGAAGAAATAAAAGAAATTAATGAATGGGGAGTTATCTGTGGAGTCACCACCAATCCTAGCTTGATTGCTAAGGAGGGTAGAGATTTCAAGGAAGTTGTTAAAGAAATTGCTGACATAGTAGATGGACCTATTAGTGCTGAGGTTATTTCTTTAGATAAGGAAGGAATGCTGAGGGAAGCTAGGGAGTTAGTTAAAATTCATCCAAATATTGTTATCAAGATTCCTATGACTAAAGAAGGACTAAAAGCTGTAAAGGTTTTAGCTGAAGAAGGAATCAAGACTAATGTGACTTTGATTTTTTCGGCTAACCAAGCTTTACTTGCAGCTCGTGCTGGGGCTACTTATGTAAGTCCTTTTGTAGGAAGACTAGATGATATTAGTAATGAAGGAATTTACATTATTGAAGATATAGTTCAAGTATTTAATATTCACAATATAAATACTGAAATAATTGCAGCAAGTATTAGACATCCTATTCATGTATTAGATGCTGCAAAAGCTGGAGCCCATATTTCAACTATACCATATAAAGTATTTGGACAAATGCTTGATCATCCATTGACTGATATAGGTATAGATAAATTTTTAAAGGATTGGGAAGGCTTACAAATTAAATAGGGAGTGTTAAGATGGATAGAAATTTGGCATTAAATTTAGCAAGAGTAACGGAAGCAGCTGCGTTAGCTAGTGCAAAATTTTTAGGTAGAGGAGACAAGAATGCTGCAGACCAGGCTGCCGTTGATGCTATGAGGCGTATGTTTGATACTGTAAATATAGACGGAGTCGTAGTTATTGGTGAAGGTGAGATTGACGAGGCACCTATGCTATATATTGGAGAACAAATAGGCATAGCAGGTCCAGATAGTTTAAAAATAGATATAGCAGTAGACCCTCTAGACGGAACAAGCTCCATTGCATATGGCCGTCCTGATGCTGTTTCTGTAGTAGCTATAGCTCCGAGGGGTTGCATGCTTCATGCTCCAGATACTTACATGAAAAAAATAGCTGTAGGACCAAAAGCAGCTGGAGTTATAGATATCAATGCTCCTATAGAGGACAATATAGCTCAAGTTGCTAAGGCTTTAGATAAAGATGTATCAGAAGTTACTATAACTATGCTTGATAGGCCAAGGCACAATGACTTGGTAGCAAGTATAAGAAAAGCTGGAGCAAGGATTAGAATGATTACTGATGGAGATGTGATTGCTGCCATAAATACATGTTTTGAAAATACAGGTGTGGATATGATGGTAGGTATAGGAGGAGCTCCTGAGGGAGTTATAACTGCGGCAGCCCTAAAATGTATGGGTGGTGAATTCCAAGGCATTTTACATCCTGTGACAGAAGAACAAAAAAGAAGATGTATAGAGATGGGCGTTGACTTAAATAAAGTATATAAGACAGATGACCTTGTAAAGGGAGATGAAATAGTTTTTGCAGCAACAGGTGTATCACATGGAGAACTACTTCAAGGAGTGAAGTATCTAGAAAATAATGTTGCTTCAACTCATACTCTAGTTTTGAGAGCGGAGACAGGCACTATAAGATTTATTGAGGCTACTCACAAATTAGATAAAAAACCAGAATACGCAAAATAGAAACAATGCACAATGCACAATTCACGATGCACAATGCACAATGCACAATTGAAAACATAAATAAAGAGATTGCTATTCTGGGCAAAGCGAGGAATCTAGTCTTTAAATCTTTTAATTGTGAACTTAAGTAGGGAACCAAAATCATGGTTTTTGATTTTGTGTTCATCACTTAGCTACTGATATTTGCCCCGCAGGGTATAATTCAGTAGTCCTTTAGGGTTTGTTTATCTAGTGAATTGTGAATTGTGAATTGTCAATTGATGAAAGGGGTGTTTATGTTTGACGGAACATGATCTGTCGGATAAAAAAATAGGCGAACTAAGAGAGATTGCAAAATCTCAAGGAATAGCCAGTCCTTATAAATATAAGAAGGACGAGTTAAAGGATATAATACTTCAAAACTTTGCTTCGGAAGAAAAAGAGAAATTAGAAGAAAAAGAGTTATCTGATGAAAATGAAGTAAAAATAAATATTAAAGATATTGAAACTGAGGATTTACCCGAAAAAGTCACGGAAGAATTGGAGAATATGGATAAGATAAACGGGGCTGAAGGAATCCTCGAGTTACATGCAGATGGTTATGGTTTTTTAAGATCTGATAATTATTTATCTGGTGATGAGGATATATACATTTCCCCGTCTCAAATCAGACGATTTAGATTAAGAACAGGAGATAAAATCTTTGGCGTTACTAGAGATCCAAATCCTGGAGAAAGATATAAAGCTCTTCTCTATATAAAATCTGTTAATGGAATGCATCCAGAAACCTGTACAAAAAGACCTAATTTCGATAGTTTGACTCCCATATACCCAACTAAAAGATTAAAACTTGAAACTAATTCCTCTGAGCTTGCTACTAGGATGATTGATTTAATCGCACCTATTGGCAAGGGACAAAGAGGTATGATTGTGTCTCCGCCAAAGGCTGGAAAGACATCTTTACTTAAAATGGTTGCGAATTCTATAGAAAAAAATCATCCTGAAGTAGAAGTGATTGTACTTTTAATAGATGAAAGACCTGAAGAGGTAACTGATATGAAAAGATCAGTAAAGGGTGATGTAGTTTACTCAACATTTGATGAACTACCACAACATCATACAAAGGTTGCGGAAATTGTATTGGAAAGAGCAAAAAGGTTGGTAGAACATGGTAAAGATGTAGTGGTTTTACTAGATAGTATTACAAGGCTTGCTAGAGCATATAACTTAACGATACCAGCTACAGGTAGAACTCTCTCAGGAGGATTAGATCCAGGTGCATTACATAAACCTAAGAGATTTTTTGGTGCTGCAAGAAATTTAGAAGAAGGCGGCTCTTTAACTATTCTTGCTACGGCTTTAGTAGAGACTGGCAGCCGTATGGATGATGTTATATTTGAAGAATTTAAAGGAACGGGTAATATGGAAATTCATTTGGATAGAAAATTATCCGAGAAGAGAATATTCCCAGCTGTTGATATTAATAAATCAGGAACTAGGAGAGAAGAATTACTTTTATCTCAAAAAGAACTTGAAACAATATGGGCTATAAGAAAAGCTATGGGAAATGCACCTACACAAGATGTGACTGAGAATTTAATAGAAAACTTAGTAAAAACTAGAAATAACGACCAATTCATAGATGAGATGAGAAATAAAATTTGGTTTTAGTTGAAAAGAAAAAAATTATATGCTATAATTTAATGGTTGAATTATGAAAGAATGTTTTTTTGCTATATATTAGCAGTTGAAGAGAGGTGAAAGGAATGAAGGCGGATATTCATCCAAATTATAAAGAAGCTACTGTAACTTGTGCCTGTGGAAATACATTTACAACAGGTTCTGTTAAAGATGAATTAAGAGTTGAAATCTGTTCAGAATGTCATCCATTCTTTACAGGTCGTCAAAAATTCGTTGAACGTGGTGGACGTGTTGAAAAATTCAAGAAGAAATATAATATGGATTAATTTCTTCAGAAAACTAGGTTAGATGCTTGAGCAACTAACCTTTATTTTTTATGACCTAACCCAGTGAACGAACGAAGTGAGTGAACTGTAGGTAGGTCAAACGCAACGAACGCCAAATTCATGCGAATGACAATGAGCAAGTGAATTTGTGCAGTGAGACTGCGTGGATGTCCTACTATCAAAAGTATAGTAAGGAAGGATGTAGGTCAAACGTAACATTCGCTACGCTCATTTCTACGCTCACTAACGTTCGCTTCGCTGTCCGTTTTGTCTGCAATTCGCGAGTGCTCATTGGACAAAAACGCAATGAGCACCAAATTTATGCGACCGATAGGGAGCAAATAAATTTGAGTTGCGAGATACCTAACATGACGAAACAAAGTAGTAACAACTCTGCTCAAGAGAAAAGACCAAAAATTCGGGGGTGAATATATGAAAATAAAGAATTTAGATAGAGTACCCAAACATATTACAAGCATTGGAGGACAGGCACTAATAGAAGGGGTTATGATGCGTGGACCAAAGGATATAGCTATTGCTGTTAGAAAACCTGATGGAGAAATTGAAATAAAAATGGAAAAGTTAAACACTTTGGGTATGAGGTATAAAATATTCAAACTTCCATTTATCAGGGGAATAGTAGGACTTGTAGAGGCTTTAATGTTTGGTACTAGAGCATTGATGTATTCAGCGGAATTCTATGAAGAGGAAGAAGAAACCTCATCTAAAGAAAGTTTTACTCAAAAGATATTTAAAGATAAAGCAGGAGATATTGAGATGGTTTTTGCTGTAATCAGCTCTATCATACTTGCTGTAGGAATATTTATGATATTGCCTACTCTTTTAACCAATTTCTTTAAGGGTAGAATTAATAGCTCAATAGGTTTAAATCTTATAGAAGGCTTAGTTAGAATAATAATATTCTTAATATATATAATAGGAGTGTCTAAACTAGATGATATTAGAAGAGTATTTGAATATCATGGTGCTGAACATAAGACTATACATTGCTATGAAAATGAAGAAGAGCTTACAGTTGAAAATGTAAAGAAACATCCAATTCTTCATCCAAGATGTGGAACTAGCTTTTTATTTATGGTAATGATAATTAGTATATTGGTCTTATCATTCTTTGGCTGGCCGAATCCATTACAAAGATTTGTTGTGAGGATTTTGATGTTTCCTGTAATTGCAGGTATATCTTATGAAATAAATAGGCTTATTGGGAAAAGTAGTTCAAAATTAGCTTATCTTCTTTCTTATCCTGGCCTAATGATTCAAAAACTAGCTACAGTAAAAGAGCCTGATTGTGAGCAAATTCAAGTGGCCATAGAATCATTAAAAGCAGTTTTAACAGATAATAAGGATGAGGATAGATGGTAACAATAAATAATCTACTAAGGAAGTCGGAAAATTCCATCTTAGATTCAATTCTAATATTATGCAAATTATTAGATGTAGATAAATCCTATATATATACCTATGGAGATAGGGAAGTCTCAAAAGAAGTCGAGGAAAAGTTTTTGTATCTCATGGAAGAAAGAGCTAGGGGATATCCTATACAGTATATATTAGGAGAAAGAGAGTTTATGGGGCTAGATTTTTATTTAGAGGAAGGAGTTCTAGTCCCTAGACCAGATACTGAAATTTTAGTAGAGTATACTATAGACTATATAAATAAAAATTATGGGGATAGAAATATTAAAGTGTTAGATTTGGGCATTGGTAGTGGTGCTATTTCATTGAGTATAGCTCACTATTGTAAAAATGCCTTTGTCTACGGAGTCGATATTTCAGATACTGCAATTAAGGTAGCAAATATTAATAAAGAGAAATTAAATTTGTTCAATGTTAATTTTTATAAAGGTGATTTGTTTAAAGCACTAGAAGGGCTTGATTTAGATGGTGGATTCCAAATAATAGCATCTAATCCACCATATATTGCTTCTAAAGAAATTGAAAATTTAGATACGACAGTAAAGGATTTTGAACCAAGGCTTGCTTTAGATGGTGGATTAGATGGTTTAGACTTTTACAGGAAGATTACACCTGAAAGTAAACAATTTTTAGACGATAATGGACTTTTGATATATGAAATTGGTTACGATCAGGGAGAGGATATTGTAGAGATTTTACATTCGGAAGGATTTAATAAAGTATCAGTTTTAAAAGATCTACAAGGACTTGATAGAGTAGTTTTAGGTATTAAATAGTAAAGGAGTTGTGCTTTCAATGAAGTTGCTATTTAAATTATTTTCAACGTTTTTTAAAATAGGTGCATTTACTATTGGTGGGGGATATGCTATGCTTCCTTTAATTCAAAGGGAAGTTGTTGATGAAAACCAATGGCTTACCACAGAAGAATTTATGGATATATTGGCTATAGCTGAGGTAACTCCAGGACCTGTAGCTGTGAATACAAGTACTTATGTGGGATATAAAAAGGCAGGTTTAAAAGGAGCTCTATTTTGTACATTAGGGACTGTTCTTCCTTCTTTTGTGATTATACTCCTTATTGTTAAGTTTTTTTGGGGGTATAGAGGAAATCCTATTGTGGAGAAAATATTTCTAGGAATAAGACCTGCAGTAGCAGCATTAATATTTTCAGCAGTATATAAACTGGGATCAAAAATGAAACTTAGTGTTTCTATGATAGCAGGAGCTTTACTTACAGTTTTGGCTATAATAATATTGGATATTAGTCCTATAATAATAATTCTTATAGCTGCTTTTGGCTCAATTATCTATTTTAAAAATAAGGAGAAGAAAATATGAATGTATTGAAGCTTTTTATATCATTTTTAAAAATAGGGGCCTTTAGTTTTGGTGGCGGATATGCTATGCTACCATTGATAAGAAAAGAGATAATAGATGTCCATGGTTGGTTGACGACTAAGGAATTTATAGATATATTGGCTGTAGTAGAAATGACACCAGGGCCAGTTGCAATAAATTCTGCTACTTTCTTGGGATATAAGGTAGCGGGAATATTAGGATCTGTAGCGGCTACGATTGCTGTAGTTCTGCCATCTATAGTTATAATACTTATTATAGCTCATTTTCTGTCAAAGGTTAAGGATTCTCCTTATATTACTTGGGCATTTACAGGAATAAGACCAGTTGTATTAGGCCTTATTGCTTCTGCTAGTATAACTGTGGCCAAGGATGCTGTTATAGATATAAAGAGTTTGGTATTGATGGTTATCCTATTTTACTTAACCTCATTTAAAAAATTGCATCCTATACTTACAATTGTAATTGCTGGTACAGTGGGAGCGTTTATTTTTTAATTGGAAATTAATAAAAAATAATTGACAATTGATAAAATAAAATTCATACTTAATAAGGTATGATTAAAGTTAAAAAATAAAATTAAATAGGAATTTTTCAATTAATAATTAAAAGATAAGAGAATAATATTTTTAACAAATTGATTTATTTCAATGTTTTTAATTGTTAACTGAATATTGTTAATCGTTAATTGAATATAGGGGAGTGAGAATATGCTAGATAAATTAGCTGCAATTGAAGAGAAATACATTGAATTAGGCGAAAAAGTAATGGATATGGAAGTAATAAATGACAGAGTATTGTTTCAAAAATTGATGAAGGAACATTCTGATATAGAGCCTATCGTATTTAAATATAGAGAATTTGTAGAAACTAGAGACAATCTTGAAGAAGCAAAAGAAATGCTTAGAGATAAATTAGATGATGAAATGAAAGAATTAGTTAAAGAGGAGATAAAAGACCTCGAAGCTTCTTTAGAAGCTATTGAGGAAGAATTGAGAGTATTATTAGTACCAAAGGATCCAAATGATCATAAGAATGTTATTGTAGAAATAAGAGGTGGAGCCGGAGGAGATGAAGCTGCTTTATTCTCAGGGGTTTTATTTAGAATGTACTCAAGATATGCAGAGAGAAATAGATGGAAAGTAGAAATAATGAGTACGAATGAAATAGGTATTGGTGGATTTAAAGAAGTAATATTTATGATAAAAGGTAAGGGTGCTTATAGTAGACTAAAATACGAATCTGGTGTACACAGAGTTCAAAGAGTACCTGAAACTGAAGCAAGTGGTAGAATACACACATCAACATCTACAGTTGCAGTGTTGCCTGAAGCGGAAGATGTTGATATAGATATACAAGAGAAGGATTTAAAAATAGATATTTATAGATCATCTGGGGCAGGTGGACAGCACGTAAATACTACTGATTCTGCTGTTAGAATCACTCATTTACCTACAGGAGTGGTAGTTGCCTGCCAAGACGAAAGAAGCCAAATCAAAAATAGAGAAAAGGCAATGAAAATATTAAAAACTAAATTATACGATAAGTTATTAACAGATCAAGCAGCAGAAATAGCTGAAGAGAGAAAGGGTCAAGTAGGTACAGGCGATAGATCAGAAAGAATTAGAACATATAATTTCCCGCAAGGTAGAGTTACAGACCATAGAATCAATCTAACGCTATATAAGTTAGATGCCTTTGTAGATGGTGATTTAGATGAGATGATAGATGCTTTAATTACCTCAGACCAAGCAGAAAAATTAAGTTCAGAAGAATAGATAACAAAAACGGTGACCTTTTACGGTTACCGTTTTTTTATTTATTTAAAATATAATACAATACCTAATATAAATCCAACAACAGTACCAATACTAGAAAACCTTCCTCTGTGGAGGGTTTTTCCCGTTGGGATTAATTCATCACAGACTATATATAACATGATACCTCCTGCACTAGCTAAGCAGAGGGAAATAACAGTATTAGAAATATTACCTAAATAAGCACCGATATATGCTCCTATTCCAGTAGTCATTCCCACTAGAACGCTAAATAGCATTATTTTCCAAGTCTTAATCTTATTCATACTTAGAGGTAGTGAGATAGACATCCCTTCAGGAATATTGTGTAAGAGCATTGCCATAGTAAGAACTAATCCAAAATCAGAGATGCCAACTAAGGTAGAGCCTAGAGCCATACCTTCTGGGATACTATGTATAGCCACACTTAATCCCAAAATTGCACCTGTCTTTATATTCACAAAGCAAGATAACTTATCTAATAAAGTTTCCAATATAATAATAACCAATATACCTATTGTAACACCTAATATCACATTAAGTACCCCACCTATGTAAAATGCTTCAGGAAATAAGTGAAAGCTTACTATAAACATCATAAATCCACCAGTCAATCCTAATAAAAAACTTAACACTTTATCTGTTTTCTTTATATATATTCCAATTATACTTCCTAAACTAATGCCTATGACACCTACTAAAAGTCCAATAATACCTATAATCCATTCACTCATTTTAACCCCTCCCATTAATAAATATGAAAGGTTTCTAATAATTATTATTCTAATTGATGAATGAGTATCAGATAAATACACAATAAAGAATTATTGAATTATACTTTGGATAGTAGGTATAAGTAGCTAAGCCAAATTGCTGTAATTATCAAAGTTTTTTGTATAATTACAGTACCTAAAAGTTATGTTTTTGGGATTTCTATAGTTTGCAATTTTGGATTCTTACTTATGTGAATTGTGAATTGTTAATTTGTAGGTAATAATATATAATAATATAAAGCAAAAAAGTCAGTGAATAGTTAAAAGTTATAAAATTAGTGAATAGTGAAAAGTTAAAAGTTATAAAATTAGTGAATAGTGAAAAGTTAAAAGTGAATAGTTTTAAGAAGAAGTCCGTGTATTTTGATTTTCAGCTATTAATCATTGACTGTTAATTATTCACTGTTTCCCCATTATTTACAAGTAAGGTGAGAGGTAAGTATGAAGACAAAAATAATAAAAATTGATAAAGACAATATAAACAGTGATTTAATAATTGATGCGGTAAATATAATTAAAAATAGTGGATTAGTTGCATTTCCAACTGAAACCGTATATGGACTTGGTGCAAATGGATTTGATGAAAATGCGGCAAAAAAAATATTTGCTGCAAAGGGAAGACCCGAAGATAATCCATTGATTCTTCACGTCTATTCAGTAGAGCAAGTTGAGGAGCTAGTGGAGGAAATTCCAGATATAGCTAAAAAATGCATGGAGGAATTTTGGCCTGGACCGTTAACAATCCTTCTGCCAAAATCCGATAAAGTACCAAATATAATTACTGCAGGATTAGATACTGTAGCAATTAGGATGCCGGAGAATAAAATAGCATTGGAGCTAATAAAAATGTCAAATGTTCCCATAGCTGCACCTTCTGCTAATATATCAGGAAGACCTAGTCCTACATCAGCTAAGCATGTAATAGATGACTTAATGGATAAAGTAGATATGATAGTAGATGGCGGAGAGACAGGAGTAGGATTAGAGTCAACGGTACTAGATTTATCAGGAGATTTACCTATGATTCTTCGTCCAGGAGGAGTAACTAAGGAAGATTTACAGAAAATAATCCCCAATGTAACTATAGACTTTGCTATAATAAAAGAGGATGCAAATATAATTCCTAAATCCCCTGGACAAAAATATAGACATTATGCTCCAAAATCAGAGATGCTTGTTTTTAGCGGTGATATTGATAAGATAACAGATGCTATTATGGCAAAGACTAAAGAATATATGGCTATTGGTAAAAGGGTAGGGGTTATTTGTACTGATGAAACAAAGGAAATTTATAAGGATGGGCTGATAATATCTATGGGCAGCAGGCGAAATAACGAAACCATTGCTCGTAATTTATTTAATACCCTTAGACTGTTTGATGAGGAGAATGTAGATATCATCTTAGCAGAGGGGGTTGAACCATCACATTTAGGAATAGCAATAATGAATAGAATGATGAAGGCTGCTGGCGGTAGAATTATTAAGGTTTAGAAGGAGAGAACTAAATGATAGTTTTGTTTGTATGTACTGGTAATACTTGTAGAAGTCCTATGGCAGAGGGGATTTTGAAATCTATAGCCAAAGAAAAAAAATTAAGCCTAGAAGTCAAATCTGCAGGAATCTCTGTATTCGATGGAGATAATGCATCTAGGAATTCTATAGAAGCTATGAAGAAAATCGGAATCGATATATCGAAGCATAAAGCAAGACAGCTTCATAGAGATTTAGTCGACGAGGCTGATTTGATTTTAACTATGTCTAAACCTCATAAGGAAATTATAATATCAAATTTTCCGTCGGCTAAGGATAAGATTTTTGCTTTATTAGAATATGTTTATAAAATAGATAAAGATATAGCAGATCCCTATGGTGGAAATCTTCTCTTATATGAACATACAAGAGAAGAAATTTATAAAGCAATAAAAAAGATAATTGACAATGGCCAATTGACAATTAATTAAAGAGAGGATGAATATAAATGAAAATAGGCATAGGCAGTGATCATGGTGGTTTTGAATTAAAGGAATATATTAAGGAGTATTTAGATAGAGAGGGAATTTCTTATATTGATTATGGCACAAATTCCATCGAATCAGTGGATTATCCAGATTATGGAAAAAAGGTATCTGAAGCTGTTGTATCCAAAGAAGTGGATAAGGCTATTGTCATCTGCGGCACAGGTATTGGTATTTCTATAGCTTGCAATAAGGTAAAGGGAATTAGATGTGCATTATGTGGAGATACCTACTCAGCCAGAATGAGCAGAGAACATAATGATGCTAATATTTTAGCTCTTGGAGGCAGGGTAATTGGAAGAGATTTGGCTTTAGAAATAGTTTCTATATGGTTAAAAACACAATTTGAAGGCGGAAGGCATGAAAAAAGAGTAGAAAAAATAAGTGAAATTGAAGGCTAGTTTATGATATAATTTTCAAGGAAAATAATTAATGTTGAGAAAGGAGTTTTTCATATGGGAAACGTAGTAGTATTTGACCATCCTCTTATTAAACATAAACTTACATTTATAAGAGATAAAAATACAGGATCTAAGGAGTTTAGAGAATTAGTTACAGAGGTTTCAATGCTTATGGGTTATGAGGTAACTAGAGATTTACCTTTAGAGGAGATTGAAATAGAAACCCCTCTTATGAAAATGAAATCACAAGTTATATCAGGTAAGAAGGTGGGACTTATACCAATACTTAGAGCAGGACTTGGTATGGTTGATGGTATGTTAAATCTTTTGCCAGCGGCTCGTGTAGGACATATTGGGCTTTATAGAGATCCAGAGACGTTAAAACCTGTAGAGTATTATTGTAAATTACCTCAAGATATTGAAGAAAGAGAATTGATAGTCTTAGACCCTATGCTTGCAACAGGAGGTTCGGCTGTAGCTGCAATAGACTTTTTAAAAAAGAGAGGTGCCACAAGCATAAAATTAGTTTGCTTGATAGCTGCTCCTGAGGGAGTGAAGGCTGTAACAGATTCTCATCCAGATGTAGATATTTATGTAGCTGCTTTAGATGAAAAACTAAATGATCACGCCTATATAGTCCCAGGTCTTGGAGATGCTGGTGACAGATTGTTCGGAACTAAATAAAAGGAGAGGGATTTGCTATGAAAAGCTTTATTGCACCATTTTTGCTAGCAACGGTTATTTCATATTTGTCTACTCCTTTGGTAAGGAAACTAGCATTTAAGGTAGGGGCCGTTGATATTCCAAAAGATGATAGAAGAGTGCACAAAGAGGCTATGCCACTTATTGGTGGTTTGGCTATATTTGTAGCAGTAATTGTGGTTACTTTAATATTTTTACCTTTAGAAAAAGAAATTATTTCAATAATAATAGGTGGAACTGTTATTGTAATAGGGGGCATAATAGACGATCTTAAGGAGCTAAAACCTAAAACTAAATTTATGTTTCAAATCATAGCAGGCTTGATACTTATATTTGGTGATGTGAAAGTTGATTTCATTACAAATCCCTTTACAAAAAACAGCTCACTGCTGTACTTAAATTGGTTATCTATACCTATTACTTTGTTTTGGGTAGTTGGTATTACTAATACATTAAACTTCATAGATGGATTAGATGGATTATCTGCGGGAGTTGCTATGATATCAAGTATAACCCTTATGATTGTAGCTAGTAAAGGGTATACTAGCAATTATATCAGTGTGATCATAATGTCAGCTGCTATAGCTGGTGCATGTTTAGGCTTTTTACCATTTAATTTTAACCCAGCGAAGATTTTCATGGGTGATACTGGTGCATTATTCTTAGGATTTATGTTAGCCGCCATAACAATAGAAGGTGTTATGAAGAGCGTAGCAACCATTGCTATTGTTGCACCTATACTTATATTATCTGTACCCATTTTTGATACTACTTTTGCAATATTTAGGAGATTATTAAATGGGCAATCTATATCAGCGGCAGATAAAGGACATTTACACCATAGGCTTTTAAGTAGAGGGTATTCTCAGAGAAAATCCGTGCTAATACTTTATGGCATATCTGCGATTTTTGGCTTATTTGCAATATTAGTATCTCAAGCCAATAGTAGACAGGCTGTATATTTATCTTTAGTGTTACTTATCGTATCAGTGCTAGTAGCCATAAAGCTGGGGATATTTGAGAAGAGATAGCGAATAGTTAAGAGTATTAAAAGCAGTGAATAGTGAAGAGTGAAAAGTGAATAGTTCAGGATAAGGATTTTTGGGGTCTTTTAGTCTTTTCAACTATTCACTATTAGTTATTCACTAAAGAGATGAAAGGATGATTTATCTTATGAAAATAATGACTGTCTTTGGTACAAGACCAGAGGGAATCAAGATGGCTCCAATAATTAAGGAGTTGGAGAAGAGAGAAGGTATTGAATCTGTTATATGCATTACTGCTCAACATAGACAGATGTTAGATCCGGTACTAAATATATTTAATATAAAACCGGATTATGATTTGAATATATTTAAACCTGGACAAACTCTAACAGAAATCACAACAAGGGCCTTAGAAGGTCTAGAGGAAGTAATTATAAAGGAGAAGCCTGACGTACTACTGGTTCAAGGTGATACTACTACAGTATTTGCAGGAGCTTTAGCTGCATTTTATCAAAAGGTAAAGGTTGGGCATGTAGAAGCAGGACTTCGTAGTGGAAATCTATATTCACCATATCCTGAGGAAGCTAATAGGAGATTAGCTGGTTTACTTGCAAATTTTCATTTTGCTCCAACAGAAAGGAATAGGCAAAACTTATTAAAAGAAGATTATCCAGATGAAAAAATATTTATTACAGGCAATACTGTAATAGATGCTTTAAAGTATGTTATCAAAGAAGATTACATATTTGATATTGATTTATTAAACAATCTAGATTATGAGAATAAAAGAGTAATTTTAATTACAGCCCATAGGAGTGAAAATATTGGTAAGCCTATGGAAAATATATTTACTGCAATTAAAGATATTATGGAAAAATATGAAGATGTAGAATTAGTTTTTCCTATGCATCTAAATCCTAAGGTACGAGAAATTGCTAATAAAGTTTTAACAAACAATGATAGGATACATTTGATAGAGCCTTTAGATTATGCACCTATGGCAAATCTTATGGCAAAAGCACATCTAATCGTTACAGATTCAGGTGGACTTCAAGAAGAAGGACCTACCTTTGGCAAGCCTGTACTTGTAGTTCGTGAAGAAACAGAAAGACCAGAAGGAATAGAGGCTGGAACAGCTAAACTAGTAGGTACTAAATATGAGAGTGTATTTAATGAGCTTAATCTTCTGTTATCAAATAAGGATGAATATAATAAGATGGCTAATGCTGTAAATCCATATGGAGATGGAAAGGCAAGTGAGAGAATAGTAGACATATTGATCAATTCACAATGCACGATGCACAACTTAAACAATGCACAATTGGGAAAGCGGTGAACTAGGGGCAAAAGGCCCTAAAAACGTGCTAAAGCAATTGTGAATTGTGAACTGTGAATTGTGAATTAGAGAAGTGAATTGTGCATTAAAAAAGGGGTTGAGATTTTGGTAGATAAATTAACTGAACTTAGGGATAGTTTTGAAATGTTAGAGGATATTTTAAATTATGCATATGAAGGCTATGTATTAGTTGATCCTGAAGGCAAAATAGTTAAGATGAATTATGAAAAGCTTTTAGGAATAAAAGAAGAAGACGCAATCGGAAAACCAGTAGAAGAAATTATCGAAAATACTCGTATGCATATTGTAGTAAAGACAGGGGCTAAGGAGTTAAGAGATGTACAGAGAATACAAGGTCATGATATGATTACAAACCGTATTCCCATAATAAAGCAGAACAAAGTAATTGGAGCCGTAGGCACAGTGCTTTTTAAAGATATCAGCGAAGTAAAGGAGTTGGCTCACCAGCTCCTTGATTTGCAATCAAAGATAAATAAATATAGAGGTGAAATTGAAAGAATAGAAGGGAGTAAGTACTCCTTTGATAGTATTATCACTAGAAATCCAAAGATGGAATATTTAAAAAAGGTTGGTAGGATGGCAGCAGAAACAAATTCAACTGTGCTTATTACAGGAGAATCTGGTACTGGTAAGGAGTTATTTGCACATGCAATTCATAGAGCAAGCTATAGAAAGGGAGAGGCCTTTATAGCTATTAATTGTGCTGCAATCCCCAAAGACTTATTAGAATCCGAGTTATTTGGATATGATAGTGGTGCATTTACTGGAGCTAGAAAAGAAGGTAAGGTTGGAAAATTTGAACTTGCTTCAGGAGGAACCATTTTTTTAGATGAAATAGGAGATATGCCTTTAGAAATGCAGGCAAAAATTCTTAGGGTATTAGAATCTAAAGAATTTGAAAGAATTGGCAGTAACAAAAAAGTTTCATTCGATGCTAGAGTTATAGCAGCTACAAATGAAAATATAGAAGAAGCAATAAAAAAGGGTAAATTCAGGGAGGATTTATACTACAGATTAAATGTAATAACTATAGAAATTCCACCACTTCATGAAAGAATTGAGGATATAGAGCCTTTGAGTCAGGATATTCTTGCTTTTTTACTTAGGGAAATGAACCT
The DNA here is from genome assembly GCF_902479755.1 of uncultured Tissierella sp. NCBI lineage: Bacteria > Bacillati > Bacillota > Tissierellia > Tissierellales > Tissierellaceae > Tissierella > uncultured Tissierella sp. The sequence continues at coordinate 22,082 of NZ_CABSQO010000048.1, forward strand.
AGGAGAAAAAGAGCTGGCTAGAGAAACTATAAAAATCCTTAAATCATATAGTTGGCCAGGAAATGTAAGAGAACTAAGAAATGTATTGGAAAGAGCAATTAATCTTTCTACAGGTAGGATTATTTTGCCAGAACATCTACCAGAAAGACTTATGAATAGGGCAAGCTATATAGTGGGAGACCCAGATGATATACCTTTATTAAAGGATGTTGTTTTAGTAGCTGAAAAAGAAGCCATAGAGAAAGCTCTTGTTTTGACCAAGGGAAATAAATCTCTAGCTGCCGAGAAATTGGGAATACACAGGACAGCTCTATATAAAAAGATTGATAAGTATAAAATAGAAAGTTGAAATGTAGCTAGAAATATACAAAATTATTGATGATGTATACTTTTTGCTACATGATTTTTATATAAATATAAGCAAACTGTATAATAAAACGTACACTCTATAAATATTACATCATATCAAAAAAATCATAATTTAATTTATATATCATATACATTAGTGAACTCAACAGTTTTAGTCAATAAAATACTTTTTATATAACTTGGCACAATAATTGCTATTATATTTATTATATGGATTTAATAAAAAATTACAAATAGATTGATTTAAAAAACAAATAAATTATAGGAGGTATAAAAATGAGAGAAGTTGTTATTGCTTCAGCAGTTAGAACACCTATTGGTGCATTTGGAGGTAAGTTTAAAGATGTTTCTGCAGTGCAACTTGGTACTATAGTAGCTAAGGAAGCCCTAAAAAGAGCAAAAGTAGATCCAAGTATGGTAGATGAAGTTATTTTTGGTAATGTATTACAAGCTGGATTAGGCCAAAACGTTGCTAGACAGGTATCAGTACATGCAGGTATTCCTGTAGAAGTACCTTCTTTTACAGTTAATAAAGTTTGTGGTTCTGGACTAAAGACAGTTGCGTTGGCAGCTCAGGCTATTTTAGCAGGAGAAGCAGATATAGTATTAGCAGGTGGTACAGAGAATATGAGTCAGGCTCCATATCTATTAAAATCTGCTAGATGGGGTCAAAGAATGGGTAATGGTCAAATAGAAGATTACATGGTACAAGATGGTCTAACTGATATTTTCAATAATTACCATATGGGAATTACAGCAGAAAATATTGTAGAAAAATATGGCCTTACTCGTGAGGAACAAGATCAATTATCATTAGGAAGCCAAAACAAAGCAGAAGAAGCTGTAAAGAGTGGAAGATTTAAAGAAGAAATTATTGCTGTTGAGATTCCTCAAAGAAAGGGAGATCCAATAGTTGTTGATACTGATGAATATCCAAAATTTGGTACTACCATAGAGACGTTAGGAAAACTTAGACCAGCATTTAAGAAAGATGGTAGTGTAACTGCAGGAAATGCTTCTGGTATCAATGATGGAGCAGCTGCTTTAGTTGTAATGAGTAAAGAAAAGGCTGACGAGCTAGGAATTACTCCATTAGCTACTATTGCATCCTATGCTTCAGCAGGGGTGGAGCCATCCTTAATGGGAACTGGACCTATTCCGGCTACAAGAAAAGCTTTAACTAAAGCTAATATGACAGTAGAAGATTTAGATTTAATAGAAGCAAACGAAGCTTTTGCAGCTCAAGCATTATCAGTTATAAAGGATCTTAACCTTGACACTGATAAAGTTAACGTAAATGGTGGAGCTATAGCTTTAGGTCATCCAATAGGCGCTTCAGGAGCTAGAATATTAGTTTCATTATTACATGAAATGGCAAAGAGAGATGCTAAAAATGGTTTAGCTACCCTATGTATAGGTGGAGGACAAGGAATAGCTATGATAGTTAAAAGATAGTGAATAATTAAAAGTGAATAGTGAATAACAGAAAGTAGTTATATATAATAGTGAATAAATAATAGTTTGAAAGGCTAAAAGAGATGGCTATCCTTATCTTTTAAACTATTGGATTTTCACTAATTCTAAAACTATTCACTATTCTCTCTTCACTATTGACTAAATAAAGGAGGTTATATTTATGAATAAAGTTATATCTATTGATGCAGCTATAGATCATATTAAAGATGGTATGACTATTATGATCGGTGGATTCTTAGGATGTGGATCACCACACAGATTAATCGACGCTCTTGTGAAAAAGGGTGTTAAAGATTTAACATTAATTTGCAATGATTCTGGTTTTCCAGAAATAGGTGCGGGTAAATTGGTAGTAAATAAACAAATTAAAAAACTTATAGCTTCTCATGTTGGGACAAACCGTGAAACTGGAAATCAAATGAATTCTGGCGAAATGGAGGTAGTATTAGTACCACAAGGAACTCTTGCAGAGCAAGTAAGGGCAGGAGGAGCTGGACTTGGTGGATTTTTAACACCAACAGGAGTAGGTACAATAGTTGAAGAAGGTAAAGAAAAAATGATAATTGATGGAAAGACATATCTTCTTGAGAAACCACTTAGAGCAGACGTTGCTTTAATTGCTGGAGCAACTGTAGATAAATTTGGTAATATCGTATATCATGGTGCTACAAGAAATTTCAACACACTTATGGCTACTGCTGCAGATACAGTAATCGTTGAAGCTGAAAAGGTTTTAGAAATAGGAGAACTTGATCCTAATGATGTTGTTACTTCAGGAATATTTGTAGATTATATTGTTAATGGAGGTGACAAATAATGGATAAGAAAGAATTCATTGCTAGACGTGTAGCTAAAGAACTAAAAGACGGAGACGTAGTTAACCTTGGCATCGGATTGCCAACTATGGTAGCTAACCATGTACCTGAAAATATGACAGTGTTTTTCCAATCAGAAAATGGATTTATAGGCCTTGGACCTGCTCCAGAAGAAGGCAAAGAGGACCCTTATATAGTAAATGCAGGAGCTCAATGTGTAACTATTCTGCCTGGTGGAATATTCTTTGACTCCGCTACATCCTTTGGTATTATTCGTGGAGGTCATGTTGATATGACAGTACTTGGAGCACTTCAGGTAGATGAAAAAGGTAATCTTGCTAACTGGATGATACCAGGAAAAATGGTTCCAGGTATGGGAGGAGCTATGGATTTAGTAACAGGAGCTAAAAAGGTAATAGTAGCTATGGAACATACCGTAAAAGGAAGTCATAAGATATTAAAGGAATGCAACCTTCCATTGACAGCTGCGGGAGAAGTAAATCTTATTATTACTGAAATGGGAGTTATAGAAGTAACTAAAGAAGGTTTAGTATTGAAGGAAATTAATCCAGAATTTACTGTAGAAGAAGTGCAAGCAGCTACAGAAGCTAAGTTAATAATTTCTGAAAACTTAATAAAGATGGAAATCTAAATTTTTCTGAAATAGCCCTTAGTACCTAAGGGCTATTTTTTATAACGAATAGGAAAGTTCTATTTTTTCTCTTTTCCATTTTAGAACTTGCTATGATCTAAATATGTTTTAAGCAGATTGCCGAAATCTTTGATTTTGTGTAAGTTGCTTATGTATTGTCCAAAAAAGACTTTCTTTTTCTTTAATATAAGCTTGAATTTAAATAGGTGTAGGAAATAGATTTCTTAATATATTAACGTCTCAATAGAAGTTTTTGTTATATTGTGATAGTCAAATTTTGCAATATTGCATTAAATTACTTGCATAATATTGTAAAATTTTATATAATTGCAATAGTATTTTAAAAATATTCTTTGCGTAATGTGACACGTTAATGTTATAATTATAACATACTAATGAAAAATGTTTACCATGGAGTGAGGAAATGAAGAATAAAAACTATAAGGATATCTTTCAAAACCTAACTTTGATTACTCAAGTTGGCCTCTCTGTTATTACACCTATTTTGCTCGGTGTTTTCTTGGGGCAATTTATAGATAATAAAGTTGGTACGAATGGTATCTTTTCTATTATCTTCATTATTTTTGGTGTTGGTGCAGGTTTTTTGAATATATTTAAATTAGCTGGCAATAAAGGAAACAAAAGGAAGTGAATATATGAATAATGACTTAGTGTTTAAAGTAACAAAACGAGTAAGTATAATTTCACTATTAATTATTGGAAGTGCTGCTTTTATATTTAAAAATTCTAAGCCAATTATACTTGGGTATATATTTGGAGCAATAATTAGTATATTAGGGTTTAAATTGCTTCATAATACTATAAATAAGGCTGTGGAAATGTCACCAGGTAAAGCTGCTGCTTATTCTACTGTACACTATATTTTAAGATATTTGATATATTTTATTGTACTTTCAGTAGCTGCCATAGCAGATTATCTTAATTTTCCTGCAGCTATTTTGGGGCTTTTAATGGTCAAAATTGTCATATTAGGTTCAGGGATATTTGACAAAGATTTTCAGAAATATCA
>NZ_CABSQO010000049.1:0-26210 GCF_902479755.1 uncultured Tissierella sp.
GTAAATAACTTATCTCAAGAAACAGCAGCAATGGCTGAAGAGTTAAATGCATCAACTGAAGAGATATCATCAGTAATACAGAATGTAGCAGGTAGTATGAATAATGCCTCTGCTAATTCTGATGAGGTAATGTCTGGAATGAAAGAAACAGTAACAGCATTAGAGCAAATAGCCGATGCCGCAGAAAGCCAAGCAGCTACTGCTGAGAAATTAAATAGCTTAATACAATTGTTTAAGATATAAATATAGAAGACCAGAAATTTCTGGTCTTTTATAATGTTTAAATAGGAATTTTCTCTTCATTTCCATACAGATTTATCAGAAATTAGTTCATTTTATAGAAGCTTTTTCCTTTAATTTTATAGCATTTTCTTCGGTTTCCAATGACAGAATATTAGCTGGACAATTTTTTACACAAGTTGAACATTTAATGCAATTAATATTATCAAATTGGTTGTTATCAGAGAACTCTAGATAAGGTGTTAGCTGGAAAGGGCAAACTTTAGAACATTTACCGCAGGAATAACATTTATCTTTGCTAGATATGGTGATTTTCTTTTCAGTTTTCTTTGTAACTCCTAATTTTTTTCCTAGTTTATAAGATAACTTTTGCAATGATCCCATAGGACAGAATTGACACCAAGTTCTAGGATTAACAAAGATAGCTAATAGCCCACCAACAATTAATACCATTAAATATGTATTAACAAATAGTAGCCCTAGTTTATCTAGAAAACTAAAAGTACCCCATAATTTTGATATTTTTATTAACTTTCTAGAAAAGTTAAACATGAAAAATATAAAAAATCCAATTACCATTGGTTTAGATTTTAGGAATTTTGGAATTTTTTTATTCTGACTAATTGTTAAAAATACCTTGTCAAACAAACTGCCATGGGGACAAAAGTTACCACACCAATATCTTCCTGTGAAGAAAGCAGTTATGGTTAGGCCCATCATAATTAAAATAACCAATAGACCTAGCTTTGGTTCCCATAGGCCTCCAATGGCTACTAAAACAGTAAATATCCAAGCATATTTTCTGATAGTTGTAAAAGTACGATTTACTTTAATATAATAATTACTCAATAATAAATCCTCCTTTATAATTCTTTTTATATATACCATATGGGGGTATATATAATATAAATCATAAGGATTCATTTGTAAAGAGTAAATTTTAAATGATAGCTTATAAATTACTTAAATAGATTAATATATTCACCATATCCTTCTTTTTCCAAATCTTCTTTTTTAATAAACCTTAGGGAAGCACCATTTATACAATATCTTAATCCACCTTTATCTTTAGGACCATCATTAAATACATGGCCAAGGTGGGAATCACCATATTTACTTCTTACTTCAGTTCTAATCATCCCATGAGTAGTATCTAGTTTTTCAGCTATATGATCACTTTCCATAGGTTTAGTAAAGCTAGGCCATCCACAACCTGCATTGAATTTATCCTTTGAGCTAAATAGTGGTTCACCTGATACTATATCTACATATATACCTTCTTCATAATTATCATTAAGTTTATGAGAAAAGGGCATTTCTGTAGCATTTTCTTGGGTTACTCGATATTCCATATCATTTAACTTTGATTTGATTTCTTCCTGACTTGGCTTAATATATTTTTGACTCATTATCATCACTCTCCTCAAGAATATATTACCCAAATGTTTTAATTAATAATAAAAGAGGTTTTTATAGAAACATAAATAAATTGAAGAGTTTTTTCAAAACCTATCTAGATCAAGTTCAGATTAAGATAGAGAAGGAGCTTCTCTAGTAGTTATAGAAATATTTATTAGAAATTAAAAAAGATTTAAAAATATACTTGACATTCCTTTAAAGTTGATTTAATATAATATCATACTAAACTAATAAAGCGATGAGAGGAAATAGTATGAATGAACATTTTATTTTAGAGAGTACCCAGTTGGTGAAAAGGGACATAAAAATCATTCAGAACACATCCTTGAGTAGGGCCTGAAAAGTTATCTAAGTAGGAGTCTTCGGTTTAATCACCCGTTAAAATGATTAGTATGTGTTGGCATACTTACTAAGGTTGATATCGTGAGGTATCAATAAAACTAGGTGGAACCACGTGAGCGATAGCTTTCGTCCTTGATTGATTTTGAGGACGAAAGCTTTTTTAATTATATACAAGGGGACAACCTGGCAAGATAAATTCCAACAAGAATATTCATAAATTTAAATGGAGGGATAGTATGAAAAAGTTAAAATTTTTAGTGATTTCCGTGTTAATATTAGGTTTGATTCTTTCAGGTTGTGGGGTTAAAAATAAGTCAATTGATACATGGAATAAGATAGAGGAAAGAGGAAGTATAATTGTTGGACTAGATGATACATTTGTTCCTATGGGGTTTAGAGATAAAGATGGAGGTTTAACTGGATTTGATGTTGAATTAGCTAGAGAAGCAGCTTTAGGAATGGGACTCAAGGTAGAATTTCAACCAATAGATTGGAATTTAAAAGAGCAGGAGCTTGACTCAGGTAATATTGACTTAATATGGAATGGATATTCTATTAGTGAAGAGAGATTGAAAAAAGTTAATTTTACTAAACCTTATTTAGATAATAGACAAGTAATTGTATCACTAAATAGTTCTGATATTAATACAAAAGAAGATTTAAAAAATAGGATAGTAGCTACTCAAAATTCATCTAGTTCTTTGGAAGCCTTAGAAAAGGCAGATGCAATTAAAGACTTTAAAAATGCAGAGGTTATATTATTTGATACTTATAATGAAGCGTTTATGGATCTAGAAGCAGGAAGAGTCGAAGCAGTAGTGGCTGACCAAGTATTAGCTAGATATTATATAGCTGAAAGAGGAGAAGAAAAATATAAGGTACTTAATGATGATTTTGGTGATGAGGAGTATGGAGTAGGTTTAAGACTTGGAGATAAAGTGTTATTAGAAAGACTTAACAAAGCTTTAGATGAGATGAAGAAAGATGGTACTGCAAAGGCTATTTCTGAAAAATGGTTTGGAGAAAATATAATTAAGTAGTAGGTGAAAGTATGGATTACATTTTAAGCATTACCCCTTTTATTCTAAGTGGATTCAAAACAACCCTATGGGTATTTGCAATTACTGCATTATTTTCTATACCTCTTGGAGTTATAGTATGTCTGCTTAGATTATCTAAAATAAAAATAATTCAATTTATTATACAAGGCTATATATTAGTTATGCGGGGAACGCCTTTATTATTGCAGATAATATTTGTATTCTTTGGACTTCCGATTATAGGAGTTGTCCTTAATCGAGAAATCGCAGTTTCAATTGCATTTATTTTAAACTATGCTGCATATTTTGCTGAAATATTTAGAGGAGGAGTGAATTCCATAGATATTGGTCAGTTTGAGGCCTCCGAGGTATTGAAACTTTCTAAGAAGACTACTTATCTTGGAATAATTATTCCCCAAGTATTTAAAGTAGTAATCCCATCTTTGAGTAATGAGCTTATTACTTTAGTAAAGGATACATCTTTAGTATATGTCTTAGGTCTTGGAGATATCTTAAGAGCGGCCAAAACTCTTTCAAATAAAGATGCTTCACTAATACCAATATTTTTAGCAGGTGGAATTTATCTTATATTTATTGGAGTTTTGACTTATGTATTAAGAAATATTGAAAATAAGTTTGAATATTATAGGTAGGTGGTAAGATGCTTAAAGTTGAGAATTTAAATAAATCATTTGGGGATAAGAAGGTTTTAGTTAATACAAATCTGGAAGTAGAAAAGGGTAGTATAGTTATGATTGTAGGAGAATCTGGAGTAGGTAAGACCACTTTAGTTAGATGCTTATGTGGATTGGAAGCTTATGATAGTGGGAGAATATCATTTTCTCATGACGATGAAGTAGAAGAGAGGTCTATAGGCCTAGTATTTCAAAACTTTAATCTATTTCCTCACTTTAGTGTAATAAAAAATATAACCTATTCGTTGATTAAGGGAAGGAAGATGATTAAAGAGGATGCTATAAAGAAAGCTAAGGAATTAATAGAATTATTAGGTTTGAGTGGACTAGAAGATTCTTATGAGTATCAGCTATCAGGGGGACAGAAACAAAGAGTTGCCATTGCCAGAGCTCTTGCAATGGAACCTCAATATCTTTGTTTTGATGAACCTACCTCTGCATTAGATTATAAATTAAGAGATAGTATAGGAGAGATTTTGAAAACGGTAGCATCTAAGGGAATGGGTGTTATAGTAATTACTCACGATAGAGATTTTGCAGATAAATATGGCAATAAGATATATGAACTGGGCAGGTAACTGCCTTTTTTTATTGACAAATTTTAATTATTATAATATATTGATACTAGATATATCGAGTATAGATATAAGGGTGATTATATGGCAAGAACACAATTGCAAAATCTTACAGAGCCTATGTATTATATATTATTAACTCTAACTAAGGAAAGACATGGCTATGAAATTATGCAAACTATTGAGAAACTTACTGAAGGTAGGGTAGTTGTAGGTCCAGGTACTTTATATTCTTTGTTATCCAGATTTCAAGAAGAAGGGATTATTATGCAAGTATCAGATGAAGGAAGAAGAAAAACGTATATTATTACGAAATTGGGTACAGAAATACTTGAAGGGGAGATTAATAGACTAAGGCAATTAATCAGTGATGGAGAAGGTATCCTTAAATATGGCAGTATCTCTGAAGAAGATGATACAACTGAAGATAAAAAAGAAATAAAAGATGGCTACAAAACAAGAAAAAGTATATTTAAAAGACCCGATGATGATATTCTTTTTTAGGAATAATAATATTTAACAGGGGGTGTAGGTTATGAGAAAAAATACTAAAAGGGAATTATTCTTATTTGCGGCATCTGATATCAATGCAATAGAAAAGCATTTTGAAAAAATGGCGAGAAAAGGTTGGATGTTGGATAAAATCGGTGAATATATAGTTAGATATAAAAAGATAGAGCCTCAAGAATTGAAATTTTCAGTTGACTTATTTCCTAAGCTTTCGGTTTTTGATTATCCCGATAAAGATGAGGTGGTAGAATATAGAAATCTATGTATAGATGCAGGATGGAATTTTATAACAGCCTCAAATAAGATTCAAGTTTTTTATTCAGATGGAAAAGATAATTTACTGCCAATCCAAACAGATGATAGAATAAAGCAAACTATATTAAATAAATCTATATTATTTGAAATAATTATATTCGCAATATGTCTTCCGATTTTTATATTGAGTTTAGGTAAATTATCTTCACTTGATTATAGGATATTTAACTCAAATATCTCTATGGCAATTGCAATGATCGGTCCAATATTTATAGTTCCTTTAGTTGTATATATATTTTCTGATATAATTTGGATATTAAAGGCTAAAGCAGCTGTTAAGAGAGAAGAACCTTTGCCGCAAGCAAGTTATAAGCAGTTAAGGGTTAGGAAATCATTGTTATTTTATCCTGCACTGATTCTTAGTTTATCAATTATAATAGGATTAATATTAGATTTATTAAATCGGAATGTTATTGGATTGTTAAGTATCTTGCCTACTACCATAGGTCTCACAGTAGGATATTTATTTAAAAAGAATAAAAATAAGAAAAAAAGAAGCAAGGAAAAAAATATTGGGTTGTTTGCATTCGCTATTATTACTGTATTAATTATAGTTAACATAGTTATGCCTAAATTATATAATATAAATGAATCAGAGGAATTACAAAAAGGATATAAGGGGTTAATGCTTAGTGATTTTAACCTTCCAAGTCCTAGTTATACAAATTTTTATAGGGAGGAAAGCATAGTTCTTTCAAAGAACTCCACTTATTATGAAACTTTTCGAGGGAATGATGGATATCATGTAAGAACAAATTATATAAGAACTGTAAATGACAGGCTTGCTAAATATATATTTGATGTCATGATTAAAGAAGGTGTTTCAAAATATAATAGAATTATAACTCCAACAGATAGTGAATATGGGTATTTTGATGAAGCTTTCTTTATAAATTATGATAATGATATAGACAATAAAGGGACGGTAATATTATTAAAGGATAAAGAAGTATTTTATATAGATAGTAGTTTAAATTTATCAGATAAAGATAATGTAAAAATAATAATCAATAAACTAAATAATCAATAAATCTAATTCTAGGCTTTTGCTCTAAGACTTTTATATTATAATTAAATTAATAGAAGAAGAGAGTGCCAACTAGAGTATGAATAATTAAATTATAAAGGTTCAATCTTAATAAGTTTTTGATTCACAAAAATATATTTGAGTATAGCTAAAGGCGATGAAAATAAAATTGAGTGTGTTTAAAACACACTCAATTTTATTATAGTGAATTATTTATTTCTCATCATATTTTTAAATTTTAAATCTCATAATAATTGATTGTAGATTTTGGGCTAAATCTGATAAAGTTTCACTGGTACCTACAAATTCACTCATAGAAGCAACTTGCTCTTCAATAGATGCAGTTACCTGCTCTGTAGCTGCAGAGTTTTCTTGTGCTATGGCAGAAAGATTTTGCAAAGTATCAAGTATTTCATTTTTCATATTTTCCATCTCTGTTCCTGAAATATTTAATAGTTCAATTTCTCTATCTGCACTTTTCATAGCTTCATATATTAACATATACTTATCTTTACTGTTAGTTACACTTTGAGTTTGCTCATTAACTATGTCAGATACTCTACCTATGGTTATTACAGCATTTTTAGAATTTTCCTGTAAACTATCAACTATTTCATCAATGGATGCTGTAGAAGCTGAAGATTGTTCTGCCAGTTTTCTAATTTCCTCTGCAACAACTGCGAAACCTTTTCCTGCTTCTCCAGCTCTTGCTGCTTCTATAGCTGCATTTAAAGCTAGTAGATTAGTTTGTTCAGCAATTGATGCAATTACACTGCTAGCCTGTCCTATCTTGATAGAGCTGTCATTTGTTTTTAATATAACTTCTTGAATCGCTTTTGATGCGTTATTGCTTTCTTCTGTTATTTCATATAGGTTTTCAATTTCTTTTATACCGCTGCTAATAGTATCTGTTATCTGCTGTGAAGTGGTCTTTAAGTCTCTTGTATATTTTAAATTTTTTTCAATTATCTCACCTAATAAAGTAGCCTTTGAAGAACCAGTTTCTGTACTTAATGCTTGATCAGAAGCACCATTTGCTATTTCTTGTGCAGTTTTTGAAATTTCTTCGGAAGAAATAGCTGATTGCTGTAAGGTAGCTGTCATTTCTTCTGAAGCAGCTGCTACTTGTTCTGAAGAATCTCGAATTTCATTGATCATATTTCTAAGATTATGGGCAATATTTTGCATAGATTTACCTAGACCACCGATTTCATCTTTTCGTGACATAAAAGATTCAGAAATATTTTGTGTAATATCATAGATTGCCAGTGTCTCTGAATATTTAGTTGCTTCAATTATTGGATTTGCAATAAGAATTCCTATTATGTACGTAATAGCTATGCTCAATAATAAAGCTATAGACGCTGATATAAGGATACCTTTTGTCATCGTTGGGATTGACTCCAATACTTCATCTGCATCTGCTGTAATAACGAATATCCAGTTAGTGCCTTCAACTGGTGCATAGCCAGCATATAGATTTTTACCATCAAAGGAATAATTACTTACACCAAGTTTTTCATCTAATATCACTTCAGATATTGCTGCTGCGTCTTTAAAACTTTCATCTTCTTTTGATTTTTCTATTGCATTATACTGATTTAGTACCAGATCTTTGTTTGGATGGGCAACCATAGTTCCCTTATCATTAATCATATAACTATATCCCGTAGCTCCAAAACCAGTATCTTCGATGAGATTACTCAAAATATTGCCATCAGCCCTAGCTGTTAAAGTAGCTACTACCTTACCATTCTTTGTAATAGGTACAGCGTACAATAAATTTAGTTCATTTACGGCACGGGTGACTGTTAAATCAGATACATTTGATTCACCATTTAGAGCCTTTCTAAGGTATTCTCTATCTCCTAATTGGACAATAGTTCCATCTTGAGCATATGTAGTTCCATCAGGATGAGAAATTGCCATTTCAATAAAATTTGTACCTTTCACCTGTCTCATTATTTCGGCTCTTTGTAGTTCCCAATCCATGCTTTGAATCCCTTCACTGCGTGCTATAGTTTCTAAAACTCTTTTTTCTGTCTCAACTCGACTTTCTATTATTTCTGCTCTATCATTAGCCATGTTTTTAAGAGAATTTTCTACTTCAGTGCTAATGGTTCTAGTAGCATTCATTATGGAAATAAAGCCGATAGTAACAGATGATAATAAAATTAACACAGAGAAATATGCGACAAGCTTTATTTTGATACTTTTCACTTTAATACCCCCTTAAAAATAATGCTTATATATTTTTCTCACCTTATAAAAGCTAATATTATATATCTTAGGTGTTAGAATATATAAACAGAATATTCTAGTTATATATTCTAACTTAATATTGATATTTTTGCAACATAGGGAAGTATAGGACAAAAGTATGAAATAATGTGATGAATTTCTAGGTTTAAATTTATAAAGGTAGCTGATTTCCTCCATTGGGTGATATTTATTATTCATGTAGGGTAAGAATTGATATTATATTTATTTCTTGAAATCCTTATTCCCTAGTTTTTATTTTTCCAAATTAAGGTTATTTATATAAAGTTATTGTTATTTTTTTAATAAGTCTATTGACATTTTTTTAACCTAGGATATACTAGAATATATTGGCAGAATATTCTAGTGAAATATTCTATAAAATTAAAAGGAGGTTTTTTTATGTCTAAATTTACCAGAAAATACACGGCTTTATTTTTGATATTAGCTATGGTATTATCTATGGTTGGATGTAGTAAGGACAAGTCACCAGCTTCTTCTAATAATGGATCGGGTAAACTTACACCGGGAGTATATACTGGTGAAGCAAAAGGAATTAGTGATATTCTTACTGTTGAAGTAGAGGTGGATGAAGAAAGTATTTTATCGGTGAAAGTTACTAATCATAGTGAAACATCTGGAATATCAGATGCTGCTCTAGAGCGTATTCCTAAAGAAATAGTTGAATACCAAAGCTTAAATATTGATACAATATCTGGAGCTACTGTTTCTAGTAATGCTATCCTAGAAGCTACTAAACAAGCTTTAGAAAAAGCTGGAGCTAATATTGATGATTTTTCAAAAGAAGTAAGTAAGTCTTCAAATGATGGAGAGGTAATAGAAAAAACTACGGATGTAGTTATTGTTGGTGGCGGTGGTGCTGGTCTTGCGGCTGCTGTTTCTGCATTAGAGAACAATGCTAAAGTTATTGTATTAGAAAAGATGCCTACATTAGGCGGATCCACTATAATGGCTGGTGGACAATATAATGCAGTTGATAGTAAACGACAACAAAATCTTACTATGCGTCCTGAATTAATTAAGCAAATTGAAGCAATTACAAAAGAAGAGCCTGTTAATGAAATACATAAAAGATTAATGACTGAATTAGCAGAGCAAATTAAAGAATATAAAGAAAATAAATCTACTTATATGTTTGACTCTCCTCAACTTCATGCATTACAAGCTTTTAATGGGGGAGATAAAAAAGGTAATCTTGAGCTAATAGAAAAATTTGCATACGGTGCTGAAGAATCTATTAGTTGGCTTGAAAGCTTAGGAGTGGATATATCAGATGAAATTGCTACTGTTACAGGAGCATTATGGCCAAGAACTCATCAATTTATTAAACCACTTACTACTGGTCCTATAGATGCCTATGTTGATTTTATATCATCAAAAGGTGATGATGCTGAAATAATATTAGAAACCAAAGTAACTGATATTATTATGAAAGATGGTAAGGCTGTAGGGGTCAAAGGATTACAGGGGAATACTGAAATTATAGTAAACGCAAATAAAGGTGTAGTCATAGCAACTGGTGGGTTTGCAAGAAATAAAGAATTAGTTGCTAAGTATGATGAACTTTGGGGAGATTTATCAAATCTTAATTCCACAAATAGTGTTAGTGCTACTGGTGATGGTATCGTAATGGCTGAAGCTGTTGATGCTAATCTAGTTGGAATGGAATATATTCAACTATTACCAGTGGGGCATCCAGAAACTGGTGGAATGTCTGGAAATATTAGTATTAATGCTGCTAATCAACTTTTCATTAATAATAAAGGTGAACGTTTTGTAGCTGAAGATTCAAGAAGAGATACCCTTACAAAAGGATTGTTAGAACAACCAGATCAAGTTATGTGGATACTACATGACGCCCATGAATATTATAATGAAGATGTAAAAAATGACTTTAACGAATCAATAGGTAAATTGGTTGAAAGTGGTATTGCTGTTAAGGGTGATACTATTGAAGAGTTAGCAGAACAAATGAAAGTAGATCCTACTGTACTAAAAGATACAGTTGATACTTACAACAAAGCTGTTAAAGGTGAAATAGCTGATCCATTTGGAAAGAAACTACTTCAAGATGAGTTTAATAAAGGACCTTTCTATGCATCGATTCGTGTGCCAACGATACACCATACTATGGGGGGAATTGAAATAAATACGGATGCACAGGTAATGGATAAAAACGGTAATATAATCAAGGGACTATATGCTGCTGGAGAAGTTACTGGTGGTATCCACGGTTCCAATAGACTTGGTGGTAATGCTATACCAGATACTGTGGTATACGGTAAAATAGCTGGAAAATCTGCAGCACTAGAAAAATAAGTATAATTTAAAAATAATTCTCTATAATTAATAGGGAATTATTTTTTTATATGATATAATTTTCTAGGGGTGATGATATTTATATGTTTTATGAAAGGGAAAGATCCTCAAAGAAGAAAGAGGAATTAATAAGTATTATTGTAGGACTCATGGATGAAGAAGGACTTAAAAATGTAACAATTAAAGATATTTGTAAAGCAACTAATATATCAATAGGAGCTTTTTATCATTATTTTCAGTCTAAAGATTCCATAGTAGATGAGATGTTTATTTTAATGGATGAATTTTTTTTAGTTAGTCAAGAAGCAATTCTACAACACCCTACGACTACAGAGCAAATAATTGATTTTGTCAATCATTTTGGTATATATGTTGAAAGATGGGGTTATTATGCCAATCTATTAATCATGCGTTCTCACATAACCAAATACAGTCATAATAAAAAGAGACGATTATATGGAATATTGGAGGAAATAATTTTAAAAGGCATTAATGATAAGGAGTTCAAAGTTAAAGTTGATGCAGAAGAACTTATAGTTATGATTTTTGTAATAATGAGAGGATATCTTTTAGAATGGGTTAATAGAGAGCATGATTATCCTGTTAGGGACAATATGGTAAAGCAAGCAACCTATCTATTAAAATCTTTGACAATATAATATGAAAAAGTAATTGAGAATCCAAAATAATATTCCCCTTAAGGTAGCTAGATTAAAAAATAAAATTTGCTACCAATAGGGGAGTGTTATTATGTTTAAAATAAGTAAAGATATAGGAGAATCGTAGTTTCTTTATGTTATAATTAAATCAATAAAGTATTGGGAGGGATACTGATGTATAGAGAAATCAATGAAGATATTTATGACCTAAGAGAAAGGCTTAGAACTAAAGAAAAACTTGAGTCATTAAGGTCTATGGCTATGGAAGAACTAAGAAAGAAAAAGCAAAATCTAGAAGAATTAAGAAATATATTACAAAAAGAAGAAAAGGATGTATTGAAGTTGGAAGGTATGAGTTTAAGCTCATTTTTCTTGAATATCATCGGAAAAAAAGAAGATAAACTTGATGAAGAAAGAAAAGAATATTTAGGGGCCAAAATGCAATATGACGAATGTATTTTAGCTATAAAGGAGCTAGAAAACGAAATAGAGAAATATAATAAGAATTTAATTAATTACTCAGAGGTAAAAGAGGAGTATCAGCAATTAATAAAGAAAAAGCAAGATATGATAATCAATGAAGATACTCATAGAGGAGGAAAACTTCGTGATTTATTAAATAAAATAAATGAATTAAAGCTAGATATAAAAGAGGTGAAAGAAGCTATACATGCTGGAGAAAATGCATTAACCGCCCTACTAGATATGAAGCAACCTTTGGAATCTGCTCATGGCTGGGGAGTATGGGATATGCTAGGCGGTGGATTTTTTACAGATATCATAAAACATTCTAAAATAGAAGATGCGAATAAGATTTCTTACGATGTACAGCAATACTTAAAGAGGTTCCAAAAAGAACTAGCAGATGTAAATGAATTTACAGATATTGAGGTTAATATCGGCTCTTTTGCTACATTTGCTGACTTTTTCTTTGATGGACTTTTTGCTGATTGGTTTGTGCAATCAAAGATAAATGAATCCATATCAAATGTAGAGAATGCATACAGTAGAGTAGAAAGTATATTATCAGATTTAAATAGAAATTTAGATATAATGCAAAGAGAAATGCAATCCGTAGAAGAAGAGATTAAGATGATACTGGAAAGATAGCCATTTTAACGAAGGAGATGGAAATATGATAGAGTTTCTTATTTATGGAATTACAACTCTGCCTCTTTTGATAATTTTAATTTACTCTATAATTAATCCAGAAGAAGTGGCATCTTGGGGATATAGATGGAGATATAATGGAGAGCCTGAACCAACAGAAGGATATATAAGGTATACTCGAGCCTGTTCCATAATCGGTTTACTATTAATAATATCAGTTATAATAATTTCCTTTAATCCTTTGTACGGTACTATATTCCTTGTATTATCTATATTCATATCTTTATATTATTTTTTAATTAAGTAAAACTTAATAGTGCAATTGTTGTAATATTCATACATTAGTATTATAATTTACTTAGATACTCGAATTAATTCTAAGGAGGGGTAAGATGCCAAAGGTTTTATTGGAAAGAAAAGATGTGGATGAAAAATTTACTTGGGATTTGACGGCAATTTTTAAGACAGAAGAGGAGTTTGAGCAAACTGTAAAAGAAGCACAAAAATTTACAGCAGAAGTTGAAGACAAATTTAAGGGTAAATTAAATACAGCAGAAGCAATTAACGAATGTTTAAATAGACTGAGAAAAGTATATCAGCTAACTACTCTTACAGGCTCATATTCTTATCTTGCAGTTGCAGTTGATCAAACAAATGTAGAGAATCAAGAAAGACGGATGAAATTATCCAACATATCTTCTGATATTGAAAGCAGACTAAGTTTTGTAGAATCTGAAATTATAGAGGTAAGTGAAGATGTAATTAAAGAAGCAATAGAGCAGTCAGTGGAAAATGCAGGCTATCTTAGAGAGATTATGAGGAAAAAAGAGCATGCTCTCCATCCAGAAGTAGAGAAAGCTTTATCTGCTCTTTCTAGCACTTTAAATTCACCATATCAAATATATAATAGGACAAAATTAGCAGATATGGATTTTGGTACGTTTACAGTAGATGGAAAGGAATATCCTTTAAGTTTTGGATTATTTGAAGACGAGTGGGAATATGAGCATGATACAAAGATAAGACGGGCCGCCTTTGAAGCTTTTTCTAAGAAATTGAGAGAATATCAACATACTATAGCAGGAGCTTATCAAACTCAAGTACAAAAGGAAAAAACAATGGCTACTTTAAGGGGATTTGATTCAGTAATCGATAGCCTATTGTTTCCTCAAGAAGTAACTAGAGATTTATATAATAGACAGATTGATTTAATAATGGAGCATTTAGCACCACATATGAGAAAGTTCGCAAAATTACTTCAAAAGATTCATGGTATAGAGGAAATGACTTTTGCAGATCTAAAATTAAATGTAGATCCTGATTTTGAGCCAGAAATATCTGTAGAGGAATCTAAAAAATATATTGAAGGAGCGTTATCTGTTCTTGGAGATGATTATCTAGAAGTAATTAAAAGAGCTTATGATGAAAGATGGATAGATTTTGTACAAAACAAAGGAAAGTCTACAGGAGCATTCTGTTCGAGTCCATACGGTGCTCATCCATTTATATTGATTTCTTGGACTGAAAGAATGAGAGAAGTTTTTGTATTGGCTCATGAATTAGGACATGCAGGACATTTTTATTTGGCTCAACAAAATCAAAATATATTTGACACAAGACCATCAACATATTTTGTTGAAGCACCATCTACTATGAATGAAATGCTTATGGCAAATTATTTGATGAAAACCATGGATAATCCGAGAATGAAGAGATGGGTATTATCATCTATGATATCTCGTACCTATTATCATAATTTTGTAACTCATTTATTGGAAGCTCATTATCAAAGAGAAGTTTATAAGATAATCGATGCTGGTGGCTCTGTTCAAGCTGCTACATTAAATAAATTAAAGAAAGAAACTCTAGAAAAATTCTGGGGAGATACTGTAAAGATTAATGAGGGTGCAGAGCTTACTTGGATGAGACAGCCACATTATTATATGGGATTATATCCATATACTTATAGTGCAGGGCTGACAATTGCAACAGAAGTAAGTAAGAGAGTTTTAAATGAAGGCAAAGTTGCATTGGATGATTGGAAAGAAGTTCTAAAAGCAGGAGGAACTAAGACTCCAGTAGAGCTAGCTCAAATGGCAGGGGTGGATATAACCACAGATAAACCTTTACTAAACACTATAGAGCATATAGGTAACATAATAGATGAAATAATTTCATTAACAGAAGAAATAGAGAATAGATAGTAATTTAAAACTTCAGAAGTTTTATTATTAAAATACATAGGCTACTTAGTCTATGTATTTTAACTTGTTCTATAGTCTATAGGAAAGTTCTAGTAAATTATTTTTTGGTAACCTCAATGGACTTAAAAAAGGTTCTGAGATTTTGATAAAGACTTTTTTTACAGAAATATAAAATAATTGTATAATTATATATTATTAATTACTCCATTGGTGATAATCTTAATATAAGGAGTGGATTATACAGATATAAAAGTTAAAAATTTAATGGAGCAGTTTCAAGATTTTAAAGTATTAGCAGGAGCAGGAGGCTTAGATAGGAATGTAAGTACAGTTAGTGTTATGGACGCTCCTGATATATATAATTGGATGAAGGGCGGAGAGTTTTTAATTACTACGGGATATATAATGCGAGATAATCCATTGGAATTAAGAGACTTAGTCATTAAGTTAAATGAGCATGGAGCAGCATCCCTGGGAATAAAGGTAGGTAGATTTATTGAAGAATTGCCTAAAGAAGTAAAAGAAGTAGGGGATGGATTAAATTTCCCTATTATATACATACCTAAATGGTATGCTTTTACTGATATTATAAATCCAGTTCTTTCAAGTATAGTCAATTCCCAGGCTAAAAAATTAATAATGTCTGAAAATATTCATAAATCCTTTACTCAGATGGTTATACAAGGAAAGAGTACCAGTGATATAATGGATACATTATACAAGATATTAGATAAGGATATAGCCTTTATAGATTTAATTTTCAATCGAAACTATATACGAGGTAATTCCCATGAATTTAAAGAAGATATATACAATATGGGACTCAAGGATAACCTTGATAAATACTATAGTTATCCCGTTCAAATTGGTAGTTCTATTTATGGCTATATAGTCGTTGAAAAAAATGGGAAGGACATTCTTAGTGATTTAGATAATATTTCTATAGAGCATGCTAGTACAGTTCTTAAGCTAAATATACAAAAGGAGATATCAAATCATCAGATAGAGCAAAAGTATAGAGATGAATTTATTCAAGATTTAATTTTAAATAATATAAAGACTGTAGAGGAAGCTAATAATAGGGCCGCATTATATGGTTGGAAAATAGAAAACGGACTTATTTGTTTAATTGTAGATATAGATAATTTTAAAGAGAAATTTATATCACTAAAAAACACTCAGGAGTTAGAAGAGGAAAAAAATAAGATATTTCGCTTAGCTAACGGTAAGATGAAAAGAAATTTTAAGCAGTGTTTTTATACAGTTTATAGTGATAATATAGTATTTCTAGTGGAACCAAATAAAAAGTCCATAGATGATTTTATAAAGAATCTGAAAAATGTTGCAGAGGAGTTAAGAAAGGAAATTAAGGAGAATAGCAGTTTCACGGTTTCCATAGGTATTGGGACTTATCAGGAATCTATTATAGACGTATATATTAGTTTTGTGGAGGCTCAAAAAGCTGTAAGAATAGGTAGAACAGTCTATGAGAGGGATAATACTCATATTTACTCAGATTTAGGAGTTTATAAAATGCTCTACAACCTTTCTTTAGAAGATGATGCAAATAAATTCTGCGGTAAATATTTACAGAATCTTATTGATTATGATATAGAAAATAATTCAGAATATATCAAAACATTAAGATCTATCGTAAAAAACGATTGGAATTTAAAGCAAACGTCAGAGGAGATGTTTATCCATTATAATACTATTAAATATAGGTTTAGTAAAATCTGTGAAATAGTAAATTTAGATTTAAATAGCAGGGAAGGTAAGTTTAAAATCGAGTTTTGCCTAAAACTAATGGATATGAGTAATCAATATTCTTTGTACATGAAGACTAAAGTATAGTCTTCTTTTTTATACCTTAGAGACAGTGTGTATATAAAGCATTAATTATATAATAATATTAAACAAAAAGTTAACAAGGAGGAAAAGACATGTATAAAACAACAGTAGGTATGTTAAAAGATGTGTTAGCTTCAGTTAAAAATGACACTTTATCAGATCCTTTTAAGGATTTAGAAAAGACAGGGAGAATTATTCTAAAAGGGGGACTAGTAGTAGACCCTAAAAATGGAATTGAAGAAGTACAAGATGTTGCTATACTAAATGATGAAATTGTAGAAGTAGGGAATGACATTTATGTGGAAAAAGGAGATATGGTAATAAACTGTGAAGGACTTTTAGTTGTGCCAGGAATAGTAGATATGCACCTTCACTTAGGAGATTTGTTTGAAGTGAGTACAGACCCAATCTATGGCGCTGTAGCTAATGGAGTAACAATGGGACTTTCTCCTGGAGCAGGAAATACTTTTATGGCACCAGCTTTATTAGGAGCTGAAGTAGATAGAGGATTACCAGTAAACATTGGTTTATATCAAGGGGCAGCAAGTGTATTATCTACCATGTTATCAGTAGATGAACTAATAAAGTTATATAAAGGTGAATTAGATGTAGAAACAGCTTCATCAAGAATGACAAGAAATGCAATCACTAATACTACAGCACCTTTAGTAGTAGGAATTAAAGACCACATGGGACATTTTATAATGTCTGATGAAAATATAGAGAAGATATTTGAAATAACTTCTAAGTCTAAGCTACTATATATGACTCATACTCAGGACTCAGATCATGCTATTAGATTATTTGAATTATCTAAAGGAAGACCACTTCATCTAGGTCACACAACAGCTGCGGGATGCGGTACTCATATGGAAGCAGCAGAAGGTATGAAGACAGTATTAGACTTATGTAAAAATGAAAATATAACTGGAGAGTTTGTAACTACAATGTTAAGAGAAGGTGGAGGAAGTAGAGAAGGACTTATTCTACCTAAAAAATCTCAACAACTAGCTTATGAAGCTTTAGAAAAAGGAATAGTGGATGTTCTTATATCTGATGGACAAAATGATGCCACAATGAAAGGTTTCGGAGATACAAGAGATAATATTCCAGCGATATTAGAATTAGCAGAAATGGGAGTTTTAAACTTAAGTAGTTCAGTTGCCACTATGACTTCTAATCCAGCAAGATTGGTAGCTAAAAGAACAGGTAATGCTTGGTGGACTGAAAAAATAGGTCATTTAGGTAAAGGTGCTTTAGCTAATATAACTGTTATCAATAGAGAAGTAAAAACAGCAGTCTATACTATAGTAAATGGAGAAGTAGTAGGTTTTGAAAACAGAGCAGTGAGACGTGGCAGTGGAGCAGGTGGATTTGTAAGTAAATTTGGTATGGTTAAGAGAATAGGAGTAGGAGACTTAGTAATGTTCTCATATAGAAGATAATAGTGGATTTAGTAGAGGGGAGCTAAATTAATGGACAGAATAACAGAAATATTAAAAAGATTAATTAATATAAATACTACTAATCTACCTGGTAATGAAATGGATGCAGTAAATGAAATTCTAAAGTTTTTCCCTCAGGATATAGAATATAAAATAGTAGATCATGGAAATAATAGAGGATCTTTAGTAATAGAAATAGAGGGAAAAAGTCATGAAAAAATTGGATTTATAGGGCATATAGACACTGTACCAGTATCAGATGAAGCTAGCTGGATATATCCTCCTTTTGATGGAGTAATTGAAAATGGCTATATGTATGGTAGAGGTACTTCTGATATGAAGGGTGGAGTTACTGCAATGATATTAACAGCATTGTATTTTCTAGAAAACAATATAATTCCACCCTATACCTTAAAGTTTGTATTTACAGCTGACGAAGAATCAGGAGGATTAGGTGTACGAGCTTTAAGAGATAAAGGATTATTGCAAGATATATCAAAAGTTTTTATCACAGAACCTTCTGATGAAGAAATCGGTATCTGTGAAAAAGGAACTTTATGGCTAAATATCCGTATAAAAGGGAAATCTTCTCATGGTTCTAAGCCTGAACTAGGAATAAATGCTATAGAAAAATTATACGAGTATATAAATAAACTTAAGAATACTTTAGATTTAGATAAGAAGCATCCTTTACTAGGAAATTCTAGTTATGCAACTACTACAATTAATGGAGGAGTAAAAACTAATATTATACCTGAAAATGCAAATGCTACTTTAGATATAAGAACTATTCCAGGTTTTATTCATGAAGAAATTATAGATAATGCTAATAAAATTGCTAAAGGCATGGAAAATGAAAACCAAGGTATGATCATAGAAGTAGATGTGGAGAATAATAGACCTCCTTTAACAATGGATGAAAACGATAACTTTATAAAAGAGATAGTATCTGTATATGAAAAATTATCTTATCCAGTAAAACTTAAGGGCATAAATTTTTATACTGACGCTTCACAACTTATCCCTTATCACGATATTCCTTTTGTAATACTAGGACCTGGTGAGGAAAATATGTGCCATCAGAAGAATGAAAGGATAAAAATTGAATCAATTGAAAGAATGATAGAGTTTTATATTTCTTATATAATAAACTTCTAGATTGGAGGATAAATATGGAAAATATTAAGAATAATAAGAAACAATATAGTGCAGGTTCTTTAGCGGGTCTTATTATATCACTGGGAATAGGTTTTTTAATATATTTTATTCTAAGCAGTATAAATGCTCAAAGTAGCTGGCTAGACTATAACACAATAGTGGCTAATGCAAGTCATAATCCATTTTATAAACTTATTTGGTATATAATGAACTTTACAGAAGCTCAATTTTATGCAGGAGTTTTTGCTTCCCTAGGAGTAATTATAGGAGGATTTGTAGCTTGGAGATTAGATGTTAAAAATTCTAAGTTAGCAGGTTTCAATGTTTCTTATGGTTCAAATTTATGGCCTTGGGTATTAGCATCTCAGCTATTATCACTATTCATTGCAATATTTGTTCTAAATTTTACATCTTTCTTTGAAAATGGAGAATATACTTGGTTACCAACATTTATTACAGTAGTAGGAGCTCCACCAGCTATAATGTTATTATATGGCCCAAGTATAAAGGCTTTACTCACAGGTTCTATTCTCGGAGGAGTTATGGGGTTCCCAGTGGCTTTTTGGATAACAAATAATATTATACCTGTGCTAGGAGTACCTGGAGTGGTTTCAAATGTATTTACTATGGCAATAACAGGAATATTAGTTTGTGGTATAGCTAAGGCACTGCCATGGATGAAAAAAGTACCATCCAAGACATTAAATAGACCAGTGAAATCACAAGAAGAAACTCTAAAGGAAATGGAGAAGCCATTATGGTCCGTAAGAAGAGTTTTAGCAGATTTCTCTGAAGCTCAATTTTATGGAAATGAAATAGCTGGATTATTTGTCATAATAGGAGCTTGTTTAGACTGGATATTAAATATAAACCATGGTGCCTATGCTTCAGGTGCAATCCCAGCAATTATATTATCCCAGTTTGTTGGCTCATCAGTAGGAGTATTTTTATACTTTAACAAATATGTTGAAAAAGGATGGTACGGAACCTATGTACCAGTAGTAAGTGTTGGACCAGCTTGTGTTTTGATGTTTGGTTCATCGGTGGGAGTAGCTGTTACTGCAGGTATATTAGGAGGTATAATAGGACCACCTTTAGCAGAGTATTTCTGTGATAAACTACCAGAAGATTATCATCCAACTATTGGAAATGTAACCTCTATGGGAGTTACAACAATAGTGGTATCTATGATAATAAAGGTGCTTCCTTGGTTTTAAATAAGCAAGCCAAAAGTTGGGTCAAGTAACCCAACTTTTTTTATGGCATCTCGCAAAGACCATATGATATACTTGTATGGAAGTAAACATTTAAAGAGGTGTTTTTGTGTTAGTAATTTTACTTAAAAACTTATCAAGTAGAGTTGGTATTATATTAATTTTAGCACTTTTTCTTTCGAAAATTGGATTATTTAGGAAACTTGTTTCAAAAGAAAATATTGATATTAAAGATAAAATATTGTTATCCATTATCTTTGGAATCTTTGGGATAATAGGTACTTATACAGGGATACATTTACAGGGGGCAATAGTTAATTCTAGAGTTATTGGTGTTTTTGTTGGGGGACTACTTGGAGGACCTTTGGTTGGGATTTTGTCTGGTATTATTGCAGGAGGCCATAGGTTTTTAATAGATATAGGTGGTTTTACTGCTATTGCTTGTGGAATATCGACTTTATCTGAAGGTGCCATGGCAGGATTATTGAAAAAGAAATTTGAAAGTAGTCCTTATAGAATAACTTTTGCCTTAATATCTGGAGCTATAGCTGAAGTAATACAAATGATAATAATACTCTTAGTTGCAAGACCTTTTTCTGAAGCATTAGATTTAGTTAAAATAATTGGAATTCCGATGATTGTTGGAAATGGAATAGGTATAGCTGCATTTATTGCTATAACAGATAGTATCTTTAAAGAGATAGAGAATGAAGCTGTTTATCAAGCCCAATTAACTCTTAAAATTGCTGATAGAACATTAGCATATTTTAGAAAAGGATATAATGAAGATACAGCAAGGGATACAGCAAATATAATTTATGATATGAGCAAAATAAAAGCTGTTGCATTTACCGATACAGAAAAAATATTAGCTCATGTTGGGATAGGAGAAGATCATCATTTGGTTGGCAGCACTATACAGACTAATCTAACAAAAGAGGCTTTATTAGCTAAAAAGTATGTGGTGGCAAATACAAGAGAAGAAATTGGGTGTAATAATAGTAACTGTCCGTTAAAATCAGCTATAATTGTTCCAATAAAAGAAGATGACAAAGTTATAGGTACACTTAAGCTATATAAGGGACAAGAAAATTCTATAACTAAGGTAGATATAGAGTTAGCCTTAGGTTTAGCCCAGATGTTTTCTACTCAGATAGAACTAAGTAAGATAGATTATCAGCGAGAATTATTATCAAGATCTGAACTAAAGGCATTACAGGCTCAGATAAATCCACATTTTTTATTTAATGCCATTAATACTATAGTGTCTTTAACTAGAACGCAGCCTGATAATGCCCGTAAACTTCTGATACATCTTGGTAATTATTTCAGAACTAATTTACAACAAGATATTGAAGTAGTAGATTTATATAAAGAGATAGAACATATAAATTCGTATATTGAAATTGAAAAGGCAAGATTTGGTGATAAATTAGATATTATATATGATATACCAGAGAATATTGAGTGTAAACTTCCACCCTTACTCCTTCAGCCAATAGTAGAAAATGCAATTAAGCATGGAGTTTTAGGCAAGATTGAGGGGGGAAGAGTTGAAATAATTGCAAGAGATAATGGTAAAGAAACTAAATTAGTGGTGAAAGATGATGGAGTTGGCATATCTAAGGAAGACTTAGATTGTTTATTTAAAGAAAACGATAATAAGGAGAGCATAGGACTTAAAAATGTTAATGAGAGGTTAAGAAATAAATATGGTAAAGAATACGGACTGATTCTTGAATCTGAAATTAACAAAGGAACTACAGCTACTATGGTAATTCCTAAATTCTAAGGAGATGGTTAATTTGCAAAGATGTTTAATTGTAGATGATGAAATGCCTGCTCGTCAAGAATTGTTATATATTTTAAGTAGCATTGAAGGTATGGAGGTAGTAGGAGAGGCTTCTAACGGTATAGAAGCTCTAGAATTAATTAAAATGCTTAGGCCAGATATTGTTTTTTTAGATATCCAGATGCCTCAAATAAGCGGAATAGATGTTGCTAGAAGATTATCAGAAGAAGGGTATAATCCAATAATAATCTTTGTAACAGCGTATGATCAATTTGCTGTGGAGGCCTTTGAAGTAAATGCAATAGATTATTTATTAAAACCCATATCAGAGGAAAGATTACAAAAAACATTAGAGAAGATAACTTCAACCAGAAACAATAGCGAAGAAATTGATTATAATAATTTGAGTAGGTTGATTCAAGACATAAGAACTAATACAAAAGTAGCGCCACAGAGAATATGTCTTTATTATAAAAATAAACTTATTCCAATAGAAACTAAAGATATTATATATGCAACAATAGAGGATAAAAATACTGTGATAGTCAGTAATAAGGGGAAATTTGAAACTAATTGTACTCTAAATGAATTAATGGATAGACTTGATTCTTCAATATTTTTTAGATCTCATAAATCTTATATAGTAAACTTAAATTATATAGAGTCAATAGAACCTTGGTTCAACTCTACTTACAATATAAATCTAAAAGGATATAAAGAGATAATTCCAGTAAGCAGAAGTTATGCAAAAGGATTTAAGGAAGTTATGAATATAGACTAGGATGCATCTTAACTTCTAAATTTGCATTTTAAATACTAAATATGACGTCTTATCTAGAAAATCTCCTTATTAATATTCAATTGATATACTATTATAATGAATGAATATTAATAAGGAGGTTTTTTTAATGACACAATTCATAATTGGAATTATCATACTTATAGCAGGCTATTTTGTCTATGGAAAAGTGGTAGACAAGCATTTTGGAATTGATGATAATAAAGAAACTCCAGCTACAAGGTTAGAGGATGGCATAGACTTTGTACCTATGAGCTGGACTAAGATTTTCCTAATTCAATTACTTAATATAGCTGGATTAGGACCTATTTACGGAGCTATTCAAGGGGCATTATTTGGACCAATGGCATTTGTATGGATTGCTTTAGGTTCCGTATTTGCTGGTGCAGTACATGACTATTATTCAGGAATGTTATCATTAAGACATGATGGAAAAAGTATTTCAGAGATCACTGGTATTTATCTGGGTGAAGGTGCAAGAAAGGTAATGAGAGTATTCTCAGTTATATTACTTGTTTTAGTTGGTACAGTATTTATGACAGGTCCAGCTACATTAATGGGTAGCATAGAGTTATTTGGTTTAGGTAATGCCGATATTTGGCTGGCAATAGTATTCATATATTACTTCCTAGCTACAATATTACCAGTTGACAAAATAATTGGTAAAATTTATCCTTTATTCGGAGTGGCTCTACTTACAATGGCTTTTGGGATTGGTGCAATGATATTAGTAAAGGGATATCAATTACCAGCATTTACTACATCTAGCTTACATCCAGCTGGTTTGCCAATATGGTCAATTCTATTTACTACTATAGCTTGTGGCGCGATATCTGGATTCCATGCTACTCAGTCACCAATGATGGCAAGATGTATGACTAAGGAAAGCTATGGTAGAAGAATATTCTATGGTTCAATGATAGCTGAAGGTGTAATAGCAATGATTTGGGCAGCAGCAGGTATGGTATTTTTCAATGGACTTCCAGGATTAGCTGAAGCTTTAAGCAACGGAGGACCTGGAGGAGTGGTAAACACTATTTCTATAACTTTATTAGGGCCAATAGGTGGTGTATTAGCCATGTTAGGGGTTATAGCTTGCCCTATAACTTCAGGAGATACTGCTTTTAGATCTGCAAGACTTACTATTGCAGATGCTATGAACTATGAGCAAGGGCCTATAAAGAAAAGATTAGCTTTGGCTTTACCTTTGTTTGTCGTGGCATTTGGACTAACAAGAATTGACTTTAATATTATTTGGAGATACTTTGCGTGGTCAAATCAGACCTTGGCAATGATCGTTTTATGGACGGCATCAGCCTATTTAGTTAAAAATAATAAGAGCCACTGGTTAACAACTATACCAGCAACATTTATGACTGCAGTATCTGCAACTTATATACTACAAGCGCCAGAGGGATTTAAATTATCGACTACAATAGCTTATCCTGTAGGAGCAGCTATAGCTGTTGCAGCTATAATGTTTTTCCTTATTAAGATAAAATCAAGAAAAACAGTAAGAGTATAAGAATTTAATTTAATAAGTTTCATATTAGGTTTTAAAAAGAGGTGGAGAAATCCATCTCTTTTTCTATGGAAGTTATCTAAAGTACCCATAAATAACCTCCTTTTAGCATATTAATATATTAAGAAATATAAAGGAGGTTATTTTATGATACAATTTATTCTAGGAATTATTATACTTATAGCAGGATATTTTCTGTATGGAAAAGTAGTTGATAAGCATTTTGGAGCAGATGATAGTAGAGAAACACCAGCAACAAGGCTTAAAGATGGAGTGGATTTTATGCCTATGAGCTGGCCTAGAATTTTCTTGATTCAATTACTTAACATTGCTGGTCTAGGACCTATCTTTGGAGCAATACAAGGTGCATTATTTGGGCCAGCAGCATTTCTATGGATTGCTTTCGGATGTATATTTGCTGGTGGAGTACATGACTATTTCTCAGGAATGCTTTCCCTAAGACACGATGGACTAAGTATATCAGAAATAGTAGGTATTTACCTAGGAGAAGGTGCAAGAAAGGTAATGAGAGTTTTTTCAGTTATTCTACTTATTTTAGTGGGAACAGTATTTATGACAGGACCTGCAAATTTACTAACTAACTTAAAACTATTTGGACTTGGCAGCTTCAATATATGGCTTGCAATTGTATTAATATACTATTTCTTAGCCACTGTTCTGCCAATAGATAAGTTAATAGGTAAGCTTTATCCGATATTCGGTTTATCTCTGTTAATAATGGCATTTGGTATTGGCGGCAAGCTAGTGATTGACGGATATCAATTACCTGCCTTTACATTAACCAACTTGCATCCAGCTGGTTTACCAATATGGGCAATATTATTTACTACAATTGCATGTGGTGCTATATCTGGATTCCATGCTACTCAGTCACCAATGATGGCAAGATGTATGACTAAAGAAAGCTATGGTAGAAGAATATTCTATGGTTCAATGATAGCTGAAGGTATAATAGCAATGATTTGGGCAGCAGCGGGTATGGCATTCTTTAATGGAATTCCAGGACTACAAGATGCCTTAACTAATGGCGGCGGAGCTGCTGGTGTTGTTAACACTATATCAAAAGGTCTTCTTGGTTCAATAGGTGGGGTATTAGCCATGTTAGGAGTCGTCGCTTGCCCTATTACATCTGGAGATACTGCATTTAGATCTGCAAGACTTACTATTGCAGATGCAATTAAGTATGAGCAAGGCCCAATAAAAAATAGATTAATATTAGCAATACCTTTACTAGGCGTAGGATTTGGATTAACGAGGATAGATTTTAATATTATTTGGAGATATTTCGCATGGTCAAATCAGACCTTGGCTATGATAGTATTATGGGCGGCGGCAGCTTATTTGGTTCGACAAAAGAAATCCCATTGGATCACAAGTATACCGGCAACATTCATGTCTGCAGTATCTGCTACCTATATCCTACAAGCCCCAGAGGGATTTAGATTATCTACAGCGATTTCTTATCCTTTGGGAGCAGTTATAGCAATAGGAGCCTTAGCATATTTCATTTTCAAGGCAAATGGAAAGAAAGCTGTAAAGGCATAAGAAAAAATAAAAATTACAAAAAACTTGATAAATATATGTATTATAGATTATATTAATATTAGAAAAACTTTATGGCTCTGTAAACTAAATATGAAAAAATAGTACAATATCTTCATAGAATTGCTCTA